>NZ_JAMYMD010000044.1:0-45609 GCF_040318335.1 Mesorhizobium sp. M1182 | reverse complement strand
CGTGGCCGCTCCTTGGCGAGCGAGGTGCCGGCCAGCATCTTCTATCATCTCGTCTGCGCGCTGACGCAGTATCTGGACGGCACGGCGCCCAAGGATCAGTACGGGCTGGCGACATCCCCGGTCTCGACATAGACCGACTTCAGCTGCGAATAGAGCGCCAATGCCGCGAGCGAATTCTCGCGGCCGATGCCGGACTGCTTGAAGCCGCCGAAGGGGATTTCGACCGGCGTCAGATTGTAGGCGTTGATCCAGCAGGTGCCGGCCTGCAGTTCGGCGATGACACGATGGGCGCGCGCCAGGTCTCGCGTGAACACGCCTGCGGCGAGGCCGAATTCGGTGTCGTTGGCGCGATCGATCACCTCGTCCTCGCTGTCGAATTTCAGCACGCTCATGACCGGCCCGAAAATCTCCTCGCGGGCAATGCGCATCGTGTCGACGACACCGGTGAACACCGTCGGCTCGACGAAGAAGCCGCCCTGAAAACCCTGCAGCGAAGGCACGTTGCCGCCGCAGCCGAGCACCGCGCCATCCTGCTTGCCGGCCTCGATGTAAGAGACCACCTTGTCGTGCTGCGCCTTCGAGACCAGCGGCCCCATCTGCGTGTCCGGATCGAGCGGATCGCCGATGCGGATTTTCTTCGTCCGTTCGGTCAGCCTCTCGACGAAACGGTCATGGATGCCGCTCTGCACGAAGACCCGCGTGCCGTTGGAGCAGATCTGGCCGGTCGAATAGAAATTGCCGAGCATCGCGCCGCCGATGGCGTTTTCGAGGTCGGCGTCTTCGAAGACGATCAGCGGCGACTTGCCGCCGAGCTCCATCGTCGCGTGCTTCATCTTCGAGCCGGCGAGCGACAGCACTTTGCGGCCGGTCGGCACCGAGCCGGTCACCGAGACCTTGGCGACGACATCGTGGCCGACAAGGCCGGCGCCGACATCGCCAAAACCCTGCACCACGTTGAACAGCCCGTCGGGCAGCCCGGCCTCGGTATAGATTTCGGCGAGCGCCAGCGCTGATAACGGCGTGTTTTCCGATGGTTTGAAAACCATCGCATTGCCCATTGCGAGGGCGGGTGCGGATTTCCAGCCGGCGATCTGGATCGGATAGTTCCAGGCGCCAATGCCGACGCAAACGCCGAGCGCCTCGCGCCTGGTATAGGCAAAGGGTCCGCCGAGATCCACGGCCTCGCCATTAAAGGCGGCGACGGCGCCGCCGAAATATTCCAGGCAGTCGGCCGCCGACGGGGCGTCCGCAACCAGCGTCTCCTGGATCGGTTTACCAGTGTCCAGCGTCTCGATGCGCGCCAGATCGGCATTGCGCGCGCGCAAAATGTCGGCGGCGCGGCGCAGGATGCGGCCGCGTTCGACCGGCTTCAGCCGCGCCCAGGCCGGTTGTGCTGCACGCGCGGCCTCGATCGCGAGCTCCAGCACGTTCGGCGTCGCCGAGCGCAGCATGGCGATGGTCTCGCCGGTTGCCGGATAGATAACCGGCAGCGCTGCGCCGCGCTCGTCGTCGATATAGCGGCCGTTGACATAATGCGATGCCGTTGGCTGGGCGCGCATGACTGTTCTCCAAATCGTTGTCGCGGCATGCGGACTGTGCGTCCGCCGGATCATGGCCTATCTGTCCGACACCTGCCAGCGCGGATTGATCCATGGTTCCTGGTTGGAAGGTGGCAGCGGCGTACGCCCGAGAATGTGGTCGGCGGCTTTCTCGCCGGTCATGATCGACGGAGCGTTGAGATTGCCATTGGTGACGCGCGGGAAGATCGAGGAATCGGCGACCCGAAGCCCTTCGACGCCAATGACGCGGCATTCCGGATCGACGACGCTCATCGCATCGTCGGCACGGCCCATCTTGCAGGTGCCGCAAGGGTGGTAGGCGCTTTCGGCGTGGTCGCGAATGAAGGCGTCGAGCTCTTCATCCGATTGTACATGCGAGCCCGGCGACAGTTCCTTGCCGCGGTACGGATCGAAGGCCGCTTGCCCGAAGATCTCGCGGGTCAGCCGGATGCAGTGGCGGAACTCCGTCCAGTCGTCCGGATGCGACATGTAGTTGAAGCGGATCACCGGCTTCGATTTGGGATCGGGCGAGCGCAGCGTGACCGAACCGCGCGACTTCGACCGCATCGGCCCGACATGCGCCTGGAAGCCGTGCGCCTTGGCCGCCGCCTTGCCGTCATAGCGGACCGCGGCCGGGATGAAGTGATACTGGATATCGGGATAGTCGACGCCGGCGCCCGAGCGTACGAAGGCGGCCGCCTCGAAATGATTGGTGGCGCCGAGGCCGGACTTGAAGAACAGCCATTGTGCCCCGATCAGCGCCTTCGAGAACGGGTTCAGCACCGAGTTCAGCGTGATCGGCTTCGTCGATTCCTGCTGGATGTAGAGTTCCATATGGTCCTGCAGATTGCGACCGACGCCGGGCCGGTCGACAATCACCGGGATGCCGTTCTCCCTAAGGTGCTGGCCGGGGCCGATGCCGGATAGCATCAGGATCTTGGGCGAGTTGATCGAGGACGCCGCAACGATCACCTCACGCCGCGCTCTGACCATCTGAATCCGTTTGCGCACTTCGATCTCGACGCCGGTGGCGCGTTGATTCTCGATGATTACCCGCCGGGCGAAACCCTTGACCAGACTGACATTTTTCCGCCTGAGTGCCGGCCTGAGGTAGGCGCTCGCCGCCGACCAGCGGCGACCGCCGCGAATGGTCTGCTCCATCGGCCCAAAGCCTTCCTGCTTCGCGCCGTTGTAGTCGTCGGTCAGCTCGAAACCGGCCTGGCGGCCCGCCTCGACGAAGGCGCCGTAGAGTGGGTTCGTCCTCGAGCCGCGCTGCACAGTCAGCGGGCCGCCGTGGCCGCGCCAGCCATTCTCGCCGCCTGCGCTGTCCTCCATGCGCTTGAAATAGGGGAGCACGTCGGCAAAGCCCCAGCCGGCGGCACCCTGTTCGGCCCAATGGTCGAAGTCACGTGCATGGCCGCGCACATAGACCATGCCGTTGATCGAGGATGAGCCGCCGATGACCTTGCCGCGCGGCGTCGCCAGCACGCGGCCGCCGAGATACGGCTCCGGCTCGCTGACGAAGCCCCAGTCGTAAAGGCTCATATTGAGCGGGATCGACAGCGCCGACGGCATCTGGATCAGCGGCCCGATATCGCTGCCGCCATATTCGATGACGATCACCGAATGCTTGCCGTCCTCCGACAGCCGGTAGGCCATGGCCGAGCCGGCCGAGCCGGAGCCGATGATGACGAAATCCGCTTCAAGCATGGTTCATATGCGCCCATGGTTCATATGCGCCATGAAATCGGCGAGCGAGACGTTGCCGCCGGTTGCCATCACCAGAACGGTCCTGCCGGTTATGTCGACCTTGCCGCCGAGCACCGCCGCCAGCGAGGCAGCGCCGGATGGCTCAAGCACCAGCTTCATCCGCTCGAAGGCAATGTGCATGGCGCGCCGCACCGACGCATCATCGACAGTGACGCCGCGAACGCCGGCGGTCGTCACCGCTGCGAACGGCGCGTCGCCGGGCCGCCGCGACATCAGCCCGTCGCAGATCGATTTCGGCCCGATCGGCATGGTTTCGATGGCGCCATGCGCGAGCGACGAGCCCATGCCGTCAAAACCTTCCGGCTCGACGCCGATGATCTCTGTGGCGGGCGACAGATAGTGGAAGGCCAGCGAAACGCCACCTATCAGCCCGCCACCGCCGACCGAACAGAACAAGAGATCGGCCTCCACTTGCCTGGCGGTGAGCTGGTCGAGTGCCTCCAGTCCGGCGCCGGCCTGGCCGGCGACGATCTCCGGATCGTCGAACGGGTGCAGCAGGGCCAGGTCATCGCTGGCGGCGATCTCACGCGCTCTGGCGGCGGCGACTTCCTCACGCGCGCGCTCGCCATGGTCGGTCAGCACGACACGCGCGCCATACCCCGACGTGGCATCGCGTTTGGCGGCAGGGGCGTCGATCGGCATGACGATGGTGACGGGAATGCCAAGCGCCTGGCCCGCCGCCGCCAGCCCCTGCGCGAAATTGCCGGAGGAATAGGCGACGACGCCCTTTTTGGTTTCGTCAGGCGAGAGCTTCTTCAGCCGCCAGTAGGCGCCGCGCACCTTGAACGATCCTGCCCATTGCAGCGATTCGGCCTTGACGAAGACGCGGGCGGCGCCGGTCTCGCGGGCAAGTGCCGCCGATTCCAGGAGCGGCGTGATCTGCGTCGCCTTGGAGGTGACGGCATAGGCCTGCCTGAGATGGTCGAGCGAGGGGACGAGACGGTCTGCCATCATTTGCCTCGCGGAAAGCGCTTCTGCTCTTCGAGCAGGTCGAGGTTCATATGGTTTCGCATGTAGCGCTCCGATGCCTTCTGCAGCGGCTGGAATTCCCAGGGATAATGGGTGCCGTTGCGCAGCGCCGGGTAGACCACCCAGCGGCGTGCCTGGCTGGCACGCACCGCGGCATCGAACGCCGCCATGTCCCAGCGCGCCCGCACCTTGTCGGTGAAAGCGGCCACCAAAGCCGCATTGGCCGGATCGGCGGCGAGGTTGGTCGATTCCAGCGGATCCGATTCAAGATCAAACAGTTGCGGCGGATCGATCTCGCAATGGATGAATTTGTAACGGCCCTCGCGCAGCGCCACCATCGGCGCGTTCGAGCCTTCGGCGGCATATTCCATCAGCACCGGCGCGGAGCGCTTCTTTCCATTCAGCAGCGGCAGCAGCGACTGGCCGTCGGTCCACGACGCAATCGCGCTGATGTCGATGCCGGCGAGGTCGCAAAGCGTCGGCGTCACGTCGAGGTTGGAGACCGGCGTGTCGATCAGCCCGGCGGCGATGCCTTTGCCGGCGATCATCAGCGGCACCCGCGCCGAACCTTCGAAGAAGCACATCTTGAACCACAGGCCGCGCTCGCCGAGCATGTCGCCGTGATCCGAGCAGAACAGGATGATCGTGTCGTCGAGCATGTGCGTGTGCTCGAGCACCGACATCAATTCGCCGAGCTTGTCGTCGAGATATGAGATGTTGGCGAAATAGCCACGGCGCGCGCGGCGGATCTGCTCCGCTGTGATGTCAAAGCTGTCATAGTCGCTGGCGCGGTAGAGCCGCTGCGAATGCGGATCCTGCCTTTCGTAAGGAATAAAGCCGACCTCGGGCTCGAGCGCCGGGCAGTCCTCGTAGAGGTCCCAGTATTGCCGCCGTGCGACGTAAGGATCGTGCGGATGGGTGAAGGAGACCGTCAAGCACCAGGGCCGATGTGCGGCATCGTCGGAGACGCGGGCAAAATCATAAAGCTTCTGCACCGCATGGAAGGCGACCTCGTCGTCATATTCCAGCTGGTTGGTGATCTCGGCAGTACCGGCGCCGCTGACGGAGCCGAGATTGTGATACCACCAGTCGATGCGCTCGCCGGGTTTGCGGTAGTCCGGTGTCCAGCCGAAATCAGCCGGATAGATGTCGGTGGTCAGCCGCTCTTCGAAGCCGTGCAACTGGTCCGGACCGACGAAATGCATCTTGCCGGATAGGCAGGTGTGATAACCTGCGGCGCGCAGATGATGGGCGAAGGTCGGGATCGAAGACGCGAATTCGGCGGCGTTGTCATAGACCCCGGTGCGTGACGGCAATTGGCCGCTCATGAATGCGGCGCGGCCCGGCGCGCAGAGCGGCGAGGCCGTGTAATTGTTGCAAAAACGCGCCGAACGCGCGGCGAGCGCCTTCAGATGCGGCGCGTGCAGGAAGTCCGCCGGCCCATCCGGAAACAGCGTTCCGTTGAGCTGATCGACCATGACGATCAGGATGTTGGGTCGCTTGGATGTCACTGCTTCTGCCGTCCGCTGAGCTTCGTTTCGAGATAGTCCTCGACCAGTGCAATCGCGGTCGCGGCATCGGGAAGACCGTCCTTCAGCGCGCGCCTGATATAGAGCCCGTCGATCAGCGCCGCCGTCGCTTCGGCGACCCGATCGGCCTCGCTTCTCGGCAGGATGCCGGTCAGCCCGCTGAGCAGATTGGAATGCAGCCGCCGCGCATAGACCTTGAGCAGCCGTCGAAGTGCTGCCGATTTTTGCGCCTCGACATAGAAGGCGAGCCAGGCGGCGATCGTTTCGGGCTGGAACTGGATGTCGGAAAAATTGACCGCAACCACCGCCGAGACGCGCTGGCGCGCCGTGCCGGCCGCGCGAAGTGCACGGCCCGTATCGGCGGTGAGCTCGCTGAGGATGTGCCGCATCGTCGCCAACAGCAATTCGTCCTTGACGCCGAAATAGTGGTGGGCAAGCGCCGAGGACACGCCGGCGCGCCCGGCGATTTCCGACATCGTCACATCAAGCGAACCGCGCTCGCCGATCGCCGAGATCGTTGCATCGATTAGCGCCCTGCGGCGCAACGGCTCCATTCCGAGTTTCGGCATTCTTGCTCCGGCCTATTGGGGCAAGATTATTTTTTATTGACGCATCAATCAACAAAAATCCACCCTGATTTGCTGGCAAAAGCCAGGCACTATGACCAGATCATCAAGATCAAGCGATTGTGCGGTTCTGGCCCCTTCGCGAGGCCGGCAGAACGGTGCTTGAACAATGCTGATGCGCGCGCAGTATCGCGTAGCCCCGGTCCACAGGATGGAGATCGCCATGACAGCATGCATCGTCGGTTGGGCGCATTCGCGCTTCGGCAAGCTCGAAGGCGAGACGCTGGAGGGCCTGATCACCAAGGTGGCAGTCGAGGCGCTCGATCATGCCGGCATCGGTCCAGATGACGTCGACGAGATCGTGCTCGGCCACTTCAACGCCGGGTTTTCCGCCCAGGATTTCACCGCGAGCCTGGTCCTCCAGGCCGACGACCGGCTGCGCTTCAAGCCGGCGACCCGCGTCGAGAACGCCTGCGCCACCGGCTCGGCGGCGGTCAGGCAAGGCATCCGCGCCATCGACGCCAATGCCGCCCGTATCGTGCTGGTGGTCGGCGCCGAGCAGATGACGACGACGCCCGGTCCCGAGATCGGCAAGAACCTGCTCAAGGCCTCGTATCTGCCGGAGGACGGTGACACGCCGGCAGGTTTCGCCGGCGTCTTCGGCAAGATCGCCCAAGCCTATTTCCAGCGCTACGGCGACCAGTCGGATGCGCTGGCGATGATCGCCGCCAAGAACCACAAGAACGGCGTCGACAATCCCTACGCGCAGATGCGCAAGGATTTCGGCTACGAGTTCTGCCGGCAGGAAAGCGAAAAAAACCCCTTCGTCGCCGGTCCGCTGAAGCGCACAGACTGCTCGCTGGTGTCGGACGGTGCCGCCGCGCTTGTCCTTGCCGACATGGCCACGGCGCTGAAGATGCGCCGCGCCGTCGCCTTCCGCGCCAATGAGCATGTGCAGGATTTCCTGCCGATGTCGAAGCGCGACATTCTCGCCTTCGAAGGCTGCGAGCAGGCGTGGAACCAGGCGCTGAAGCAGGCGGGCGTGACGCTCGGCGACCTGTCCTTCGTCGAGACGCACGACTGTTTCACCATCGCCGAACTGATCGAGTATGAGGCGATGGGCCTGGCAAAGCCGGGCGAGGGCGCCAAGCTGGCCCTGGATGGCGAGACGGCGAAAAACGGAAGGCTGCCGGTCAATCCGTCCGGTGGACTGAAGGCCAAGGGCCACCCGATCGGTGCCACCGGCGTATCGATGCATGTGCTGAGCGCCATGCAGCTTGTCGGCGAGGCGGGCGGCATCCAGGTGCCGGGAGCAAAACTCGGCGGCATCTTCAACATGGGTGGTGCCGCGGTCGCCAACTACGTTTCCATTCTTGACCGGATCAGATAAACCCGCCCGCATTGCGGGAGGTGACATGACAAATCCGGTTCTGGTCGAAGTCTTGCGCGGCGCAATCGTCGAGAGTGCCCATCGCGGCGCTGTTGCCGTCTTCGACGCCGACGGCAAGCCTGTCTGGGAGATCGGCGACACGGCACAACCGGTGTTCCCGCGTTCGGCGGTCAAGGCGATCCAGGCGCTGCCGCTGGTCGAGAGCGGCGCTGCCGATGCCTACGGCTTCGGTGATCGGGAGCTGGCGCTGGCCTGCGCCTCGCATTCCGGCGAGCCGCCACATGTCGAGCTGGCGCGCGCCATGCTGGCGAAGGCCGGCCTGGACGAGACGGCACTCGAATGCGGCGCGCATTGGCCGTCGAGCCATGGAGCGACGTTGGCACTTGCCCGCGCCGGCAGCGTGCCGAACGCGCTGCACAACAATTGTTCCGGCAAGCACTCGGGCTTTCTCTGCACCTGCGTTCACAGCGGCATCGCCCATCGTGGTTACGTCAAGGCTGGCCATGCCTCGCAGGAGATGGTGCGCGAAGCGATGCAGGCGGTGACCGGTGCTGCCCATGACGCCGATCACCGCGGCACCGACGGCTGCTCGATTCCGACCTATGCCGTGCCGCTGCGCAGCTTTGCCCTTGGCTTTGCCCGCATGGCGACAGGTGCCGGGTTCGAGCCGGTGCGCGCCCGGGCGGCGAAGCGGCTGCTTTCCGCCTGCATGGCCGAGCCGTTTTTCGTCGCCGGCACGGGCAGGTCCGATGTCGCGATGATGGACGCCGCACCGGGCCGGATTTTCGTCAAGGGAGGCGCCGAAGGTGTTTTTTGTGCAGCCCTTCCGGAGCTTGGCCTTGGCATCGCGCTGAAGTGCGACGATGGCGCCGGCCGCGCCGCTGAAGTGATGGTCGCGGCCGTGCTGGCTAAGCTTTTGCAAGCCGACCAGGCGCTCGCAGCGAAACTGACCGAACAGGCAAATCCGCCTATCGAGAGCCGGATCGGCGCCAAGGTTGGCGCGCTCCGGCCGACGGCCACCTTCAACTGACGTGGTTGCGCTCGACGGTCAAATGCGCATAGCCGGCATTGCCTGATGCAGCGAGGTCGCCGGTCACCGGCTCGGCCCAGCGTTGGCCGACGATCGCGCCGTTCTGGACTCCGTCGATGACATTGTCGGAGATGATTGCCGTTCCGGCACCTTCGACCACAGTGACGACGATGCCGGTCCCCGCCTTGCGGATGACGTTTCCCGTGGCGACCACATTGCGCATGAACGGTCCCCAGCCGATCTGCATGCCGTAGAGCGGCGCATTCTCGATGACGTTGCCGGAAACGGTGGTGTCGGCCTCGACGCTAATGCCGACGCCGAAGCCGGGCGCGTCGGCAGGGTAGGGGCCGCTGGTCGACAGATTGCGGACGATGTTGCCGGAGCACACGCCCATGCGGCCGCCCTCGTTGAAATTGACGATCGAAATGCCGTTCGCGGCGCCGTCGACGATGTTGTTGCCGATGACGGCGCCTTCGAACGAGAATTCGGAATACACGGCCGTCTCGCCCGAACGCGAGCAGGTGTTGCCGGTGACTTGCAAATTGCTGGAAGTGTTGGCGCGGATCGCCGAGAACGCGCAGTCCGAGACAATATTGCCGGAGATGATGACGTTGCCGGCGCGGAACGCATTGATGCCGTTGCCGTTCTGGCCGGCTCCGCCGCTGCGCGCCTGGATGCGCTCGATCCGGTTGCCGCTGACGATGGTGCCGTCTTCAGCCGCCTGCCAGCGGTGCACGAGAATGCCGCCATTGGCGCAGTCGGAGACGCTATTGCCTGATATTTCCAGGCCATCGGCCTCGACCGAATAGATGCCGGCATCGGCCGCACCGGATATCTCCGAGCGCTGGATTCGGCCCCAGGCGTGCTCGAGCGCCAGACCGTTCTTGCCGCTGCCGGTAAGCTGGCAATTGTCGACGACCAGATGGGCGATGCGGCGCAGATCGAGCAGGCCTTGCGTGTAGTCGCCCATCCAGCGGTTGCAGCCATCGAACACCAGCCCGCTGAGTTCGATATGCTCGGCCTGGTCGGCCATGATGAGATGGCCATTGCCGCCATAGACGATCCGCGATGCGCCCGGCACGCCGGACAGGCGCACCCGGCCGGGCAGCGACAGGTTGGAAACGATATAGATCCCCGGCGGCAGGAACACCGGCATGTCGCGGTCGTGCGCGTCGCGCAGCAGCTTGGTGAAAGCCTTGCTCTGATCGTCAAGCGCACCGGGCCGGACGCCGAGCTCGGTCGCGTTGATCGCGCCACGCATCGCGGCTTTCTCGATGCCGGGAAGGTTTTTCGCCGCTGCCTTGCCGAGCGAAAGCCCCATGACGGCAAAGCCGGCGGTCTGCGCAAGCAGCGTTCGTCTGTTCAACATCGGCACAGATTCCTTGCGTTCAACGTCGCGCCGCAGGATTCGTGCCAGACAGGATCGGCCCGGATCGGCTCCGACGTCGGTTCGCCGGCTACGGCTTGTGGAGTCGTCGCGTCAGGCATAAGTTCGATAAATGAGCAGGGCTTTCACCCGCGAGGAAGACAGCGAAAACGCCATCGCCGGCATCGGCGAGCGGCCGATCAGTCATCACCGCAATCTGGTGACGGAACGCGGCCTGACGCTGATCGATGCGGAGGTGGCCGCTCTGCGCGACGAACTGGGCAGAGCCGAAAAGAGGGCCGACCGCGAGCGCATCGCGCTGGTGTCGCGTGATCTCCGCTACTGGACGGCGCGGCGCGAAAGCGCCGAGCTTTCGGTGCCGGAACCGGGCAGCGACATGGTTCGCTTCGGCATGGGCGTCACGCTGGAAAGCCACGACGGCAAGAAGGTGCACTGGAAGATCGTCGGCGAGGACGAAGCCAATCCCGCTAAGGGGACAATTTCTCATATGTCGCCGATGGCGATGGCCTTGTTCGGCAAGAAGGTCGGCGAAGTTGCCGTGGTCAATGGCAAGGAATGGGAGATCGTCAAGCTCTCCGACAGTTAGTCTTCGAGCTTGACGACATGATCGCGGAAGAACGCTGAGGCGCCGGCCTCGTCGATTTCGCCGGCGGCGACCATAATGACCAGTTGAATAATGTCCGCCTGCTCGGCTTCGATGCTCAGCCCGTTGAAATAAAGGAACAGATCGCCCGCCGCAAAAGCCGTGCGCTTGTTGCCGTCGACGAATGGATGGTTCTTGGCAATGCCGAAAAGATAGGCGGCTGCGAGTTCACAGAGATCGGGCTCGCCATAGATTTCTCTTTGCTGCGGCCTGTAAAGCGCCGACTCCAGCATTCCTTGATCGCGGATTCCCGCTGCTCCTCCGTGAAGGCGCAACTGCTCGGCGTGAAGCGCCTCCACGAACTCCCTCGAATGATGCTCGGTCATTTTGCGAGCGCGCGGTAGGCAACCTCGTACTTCTTCATCCGCTCGCGCGCGATCTTCATCTTGCGCTCGAATTCTTCGGCAGTGTCCTCGGTGCGGCGCAGGCGAAGCTCATCGCCCTCCTGGACGATGACGATGCTGTCGCCGGCCTTCAGGTTCATGCGGTCGAGAATTTCCTTCGGCAGGATCACGCCTTCGGAATTACCGATCTTGCGAATGGTCGTGTTCATGGTGAGACATCCTGTTGCAACGCTGATTATAACCAACCGTGTTTCTGTTGCAACAGACATTATAACAACAGCGCATCAGCCGACCTTAAGCAGCCGGTCCATCAGCCGCTCCGCCGCTTCGGGGATAACCGTGCCGGGCGGGAAGATTTCAGTGGCGCCTGCCTGCCGGACTGCGTCGTAATCCTGCGGTGGAATGACGCCGCCGGCGACGATCAGCATGTCGTCGCGGCCGAGCTTCTTCAGCGCATGCTTGAGTTCGGGAATAAGCGTCAAATGGCCCGCAGCCAGCGACGAGGCGCCGACGATGTGCACGTCATGCTCGACGGCCAGCCTGGCGATCTCGTCCGGAGTCTGGAACATCGGCCCGACGGTGACGTCGAAGCCTAGGTCGGCAAAGGCGGTGGCGATCACTTTCTGGCCGCGATCATGGCCGTCTTGCCCCATCTTGGCGACCAGAATGCGCGGCTTGCCGCCGGACTTTTCCTCGAACGCGACGATCTTGTCCTGCAGCCGGTCGACCACCGGATTGTCGCCGAGCGCGTTGCGATAGACGCCGGAGATCGTCTGCACCGAGGCGACATGGCGGCCGAAAACTTTTTCCAGCGCCAGCGAAATCTCGCCGACCGTGGCGTTGGCGCGTGCGGCCCGGATGGCGAATTCCAGCAGGTTTCCGTTACTCCCGGCAGCACGGGTAAGCGCATCGAGCGCGCTCTCGGCGGCAGCGACATCACGCGTGCCTTTCAGCCGCTGCAGCTTCGACAATTGCCGCGCCCTGACTTCGGCATTGTCGATCTTCAGCACGTCGACTTCGATGTCCGTGCCGGGACGGTGAGCATTGACACCGACCACGATCTGTTCGCCGGAATCGATGCGCGCCTGGGTGCGCGCGGCAGCCTCTTCGATGCGCAGCTTCGGTAGACCCTTTTCGATCGCCGCGGCCATGCCGCCGAGCCTCTCGACCTCCTCGATATGCGCAAGCGCACGCGCCGCCAGATCATGTGTCAGCCGTTCGACATAGGCGGAGCCGCCCCACGGGTCGATAATGCGCGTCGTGCCGGATTCCTTCTGCAGGATGAGCTGTGTGTTGCGGGCGATGCGGGCCGAATGGTCGGTCGGCAGCGCCATTGCCTCGTCGAAGGAATTGGTGTGCAGCGACTGCGTGTGCCCTTGAGTGGCGGCCATCGCCTCGATCATGGTGCGGATGATGTTGTTGTAGGGATCCTGCGCCGTCAGCGACCAGCCCGAAGTCTGGCAATGGGTTCGCAGCGACAGCGAGCGCTCGTCCTTCGGCGAAAAGTTCTTCAGCATCAGGCTGGCCCACAAAAGGCGCGCTGCTCTCAGCTTGGCGACTTCCATGAAGAAATTCATGCCGATCGCCCAGAAGAAGGAAAGGCGCGGCGCGAAACGGTCGATGTCGAGGCCGGCCGCGACGCCGGCGCGGGCATATTCGATACCGTCTGCAATCGTGTAGGCGAGCTCGAGGTCCGCCGTCGCTCCCGCCTCCTGCATGTGGTAGCCGGAGATCGAGATCGAATTGAACTTCGGCATGTGCTTCGACGTGTAGGAAAAAATGTCCGACACGATCCGCATCGAAGGTTTTGGCGGATAGATGTAGGTGTTGCGCACCATGAACTCTTTCAGGATGTCGTTCTGAATGGTCCCGGTGAGGTCCTTCTGCGCAACGCCCTGTTCCTCCGCCGCCACAATATAGAGCGCCATGATCGGCAGCACCGCGCCGTTCATCGTCATCGATACCGTCATCTCGTCAAGCGGTATGCCGTCGAACAGCTGGCGCATGTCGAGAATGGAATCGATGGCGACGCCGGCCATGCCGACATCGCCGGCGACGCGCGGATGGTCGCTGTCATAGCCGCGGTGCGTGGCGAGATCGAAGGCGACCGACAGGCCCTTCTGGCCGGCGGCAAGGTTGCGACGGTAGAAGGCGTTGGACTCTTCGGCAGTCGAGAAGCCGGCATATTGCCGGATCGTCCAGGGTTGCTGGACATACATCGTCGGATAGGGGCCGCGCACGAAAGGCGGCAGGCCCGGATAGGTATCGAGATGTGGCAAGCCCTTGAGATCGCCCTGGTTGTAGAGATGCTTGACGGCAATGCCTTCCGGCGTCATCCGCTGGCCTTTGATCTCGACCGGCGCCCGCCGGGGCGGCGACCAGGCGATCTGGCTGAAATCCGGGATCATGGTACGGCTCCGATCGACTGATCGATGCGGATCGGAAATAGCGGCTCGCATACCGCAACGCCTTCGGTGAAGGCAGGCCGCCGCTCAGCCGCCAGCGTCTCGACCGGACGCTCGGTCTTCGACGGGTGCAGCGTCGTGCCGACGATCGCCCGTTCGCCGGCCTGGTAGGCTGTGTTGCGGCGGGCGGAAGCTGCCTGGACGCGCCTCTGGATGTGCCCTTGCTCAAGGCTGGTCAGCACGCCGCCTTCCGCCTCGATCTGCTGGAATTCCTGCCAGGCCGCCGCGCAGAGCTCCGCAGTCAGCGCTTCGACGGCGCCCGAACCGCAAACCGGATCGGCCACGTGGTCGATATGGCTTTCATTGGCCATGATCAGTTGCGCGTTGCGGGCAACGCGGCGAGCAAAACCCGCGGGTAGGCCGTGCGCGATCGTGTGCGGCAGGATGGCGATCGAATCCGCGCCGCCGGCGGCAGCCGCGAAAGCGGCGATGGTGGTGCGCAGGATGTTGGTTTCCGGGTCGGCCGCCGTCATCATCCGGAAGGAGGTTTCGGCATGGATGCTGGCGGTGGAGGGCGGTATCGAGCAGGCCTCCTGGACACGCGCCCACAGCCTGCGCAACGCCCTGACCTTGGCCGTCGAAACGACCTGGTCCTGGTCGACGCTGAGCGCAAAACCGATATGCGGCGCCGCGTAGACGAGCGGCTGGCGCGCTTTCTCGAACAGCCTCAAATAGGAGACGGCCGAGGCGAGCATGGTGCCAAGCTCCTGCGCCTCGGTGGCGCCGGCATTGTGGAATACCCGCCCGTCGGCCTCCAGCAGCACGCCGGGCACACCCATCGAAAAGAAATGCGCCAGCGACTGCGGCATCGAAGCCTGCAAAGCCTCGATCGACATGCGCAGCCTGCCGGTCCCGGCAAAGATCGCCGCCGGATCGATGCCGAAGGAGAGGTTGAGCTTTGCCGGGTCGGAGCGGCGCTTGGTCAAAAACGCCACCAGCCAGTCGGCCACGGCACGGCTCCAGGGATGGGCGTCGATGCGGATCTGGATGCGGTTGAGCGGCACGCCGTCGAGCACGCCCTCCAGCGCCTCCGCCGTCCTCGGCAAGCCATAGCCGAAGGCGTTCGGCGCACCCTCGAAGACAAGCGACAGTCCGGTGGCACCCTGCGCGACGTCTTCCAGCGCCTGCGCACTGGCGCGGCCTACGTCCGGATCGTCGATGCGCTGGCTGACGATCCACGGTGATCCCGGGTTGGCGCGCACGACAGGCTCGGCGGTTACCGAACGCTCATAGAGCGGCTCGATGCGGATGGCGTCGTCCGTATGCGAGACGAGCTTTTCCTCGAAGGACCCGCCGGCCAGCGCCTTCTCCGCCAGCGCCAGCCATCGTTGCCGGTCGGCGTTCGGAAGTTCGGCATCCTGGGTCAAGGCACCGGCGCCCATCGGTTCTCCTCGTTCTAGCGGCCGCAGCGGCCGACTATGTCAGTCTACGGTCCCCGGCCCGATATCACAATGCAGCACACATGCCGTGCAACACGCCTTCCGTGATTGTGACCGTCAACCGATTGCCAAACATGGGCAGGCTCCGCAAGCTCCAAAAGCCATTTTCGACAACGCCCATTGTCGCTGCGCAACGGCCTCACTATACCTGCGGCGGGGTTCCCTTTTCTTCAAGGGATCAGGGCATTCAACCCTATAGGTTTGCGGAGACCGCACACATGGCCGACGATACCAGCATCTTCATAGGGGCCAGCCGCAAGCCGGACGACAGCTATCAGCGGCCCGAACAGCTTTTGCTGCAATATGGCAATCGTCACGGCCTGGTCACCGGCGCGACCGGCACCGGCAAGACGGTGACCCTGCAGATTTTGGCCGAGGGTTTCTCCAATGCCGGCGTGCCGGTATTCTGCGCCGACATCAAGGGCGACCTGTCGGGTATCGCCATGATGGGCACAACGCAGGATTTCCTGGTCAAGCGGGCCGAGCAGGTCAAGCTCGATCCCTATGAGTTCCAGGAATTCCCGGTCATCTTCTGGGATCTGTTCGGCGAGCAGGGCCACCCGATCCGTGCCACCATCTCGGAGATGGGGCCGCTGCTTCTGTCGCGCTTGATGAACCTTTCCGAGGCGCAGGAAGGCATTGTGAACATCGCCTTCCGCATCGCCGACGAGGAAGGCCTTCTGTTGCTCGATTTGAAGGACCTGCAGTCACTGCTGGCCAACATCGCCGACCGCGCCGAAGAGATCGGCGCCCGCTACGGCAATGTGACGAAACCTTCGGTCGGCGCGATCCAGCGCACGCTGCTGGTTCTGGAGCAGCAGGGCGCTGCCAATTTCTTCGGCGAGCCGGCATTGCGGATATCCGACATTATGCGCACCACGCGCGATGGACGCGGCGCCATCAGCGTGCTCGCCGCCGACAAGCTGATGATGAATCCGCGGCTCTATGCGACGTTCCTTCTGTGGCTGATGTCGGAGCTGTTCGAGGAACTGCCCGAGGTCGGCGATCCCGACAAGCCGAAGCTGGTCTTCTTCTTCGACGAGGCGCATCTTTTGTTCGACGACGCGCCGAAGGTGTTGGTCGACCGCGTCGAGCAGGTGGTCCGGCTGATCCGTTCGAAGGGCGTCGGCGTCTATTTCGTCACGCAAAATCCGCTGGATATCCCTGAAACGGTGCTGGCCCAGCTCGGCAACCGCGTGCAGCACGCACTCCGTGCCTACACGCCGCGCGAACAGAAGGCCGTCAGGACGGCGGCCGAGACGTTCAGGCCCAATCCCGACTTCGACTGCGCAACCGTGATCACGCAGCTCGGCACCGGCGAGGCGCTTGTCTCGACGCTGGAAGCCAAGGGCGTGCCGTCCATGGTGCAGCGAACGCTGATCCGCCCGCCGTCATCGCGCCTTGGCCCGATCACGCCCGACGAGCGCCGCAAGCTGATCACCGAGAGCCCGGTTGCGGGACAATACGATCAGACCATCGACCGCGAATCGGCGTTCGAGATGCTGCAGAAGAAGGCCAAGGACGCCCAGGAGGCACAGGCGCAGCAACAGGAAAGCGGCCGTTCGCGCTGGACCATTCCCGGCTTCGGCAATGACGATCCCCAGCCGACCGGCGGCCGCCGCGCGCCGCGCCCCTCCAACCGTCAGACCGTTGCGGAGGCGGCGATCAAATCCATCGTGCGCTCGGTCGGCTCGTCGGTCGGACGGGCGATCGTCCGCGGGATTTTGGGGAGCTTGTCCAGGGGCAGGTGAGGGGCATCGCACCGAAGGGCGGGCATCTGTGTTGGCAAATTCTGTCTTGCACATCAAGTGCCGGTGGCCAGATCTGAAGGACAGCGGACGGCGGCTATGCGCCCATAGCTGCCGTCGGACCGTCTGCAAAAGTGTAAACGCGTATCGGCGGTAGCTAGTTCAGCGTCGCCAACAGGCGCGCGGCAGCCTTCAAATCTTCCGTACTCGCGCCTTCTACGAAATGCTCCGCAACCGATTGCAAGAGCTCGCGAGCGCCGTCGATCTCGCCTCGCGCGGCCATCAACGTTGTCATGTCAATTGCGGTTCGCAGCTCCCATGCCCGCGCGCCCTGACTCCGGCTCAACTCCAGTGCCTGCATTAGGTATGCGCCGACCTCGTCGCGATTGCGTCCCGACAGTTGTTGGAGAAGAAGGCCTCCCTTCATCCGCAGCAACTCCGGAAGGTACAATTGGTCACCGTTCTTTTCGACTTGACCAACTGAATGAGCGATCAGCGCGGCTGCTTCGTCGACCTGACCGATCGCGGATAGTCCTCTAACCAGCGAGAGGTTGAGCTCGGTCGTGAGCAATTCGTAAGGTGCTGCGTGGAGCTTTTGGAGAGAACTCTGGAGGCCCCCGACCCCACCTGTCGCATCCCCGTGCCGGATTGCGACTTCGCTTTTGAATCCCCGACCGACCAGCAGATAAGGGGCCATGGAATGGGACTCGGCGCGGGAAATCAGCATGTCGATGTGTGCCTCCGCGCTCTCCAGTTCCCCGGCCCACAGGAACACCGATATTCCCCAGATCAGGGCGATCGCCAGAGTCAGCGAGTGGTCCATGGCGGCGGCCTCTTCGACGGCCTGTCGAGCACGTTCCATGGCTTGGTCCGGATGGCCTTGCAGCCAAAGGTTCCTCGCCAGGATAGCCTTGGCCAGGATTTTGCCCTCGAAACCGAGATAGACCGTTGTGGTTCGCTGAGAGCGTGGCCCACGATCCAGCGCTGCCTCAAGCTCCGCGCGGGCTTCGGCCAGGTCACCACGAAGGTGAAGCGATATCCCCAGAATGGTATGCGCCAACGCAATCGCGACCGGATCCTCCAGGGTCGCGGCTATGGCTGAACAGCGTTTTGCAAACTGGAGGGCGGTCACGAAGTTGCCTGTCCGCAGGTGGAACATGTTGAGCGGACCCAGCAGGCGCACTTGATCCAACGTATCACCGCGTTCTTCGGCGATCGCCAGGCTTTTCTCCAGGGCGACGCGCGCCGCATCACGCCCTCCCCGCATGAACATCAGGGACACACCCAAGGCTGCCTGGAGATGCATCTCGTCAAGTCCGCCAAGAGCGGCATCGTCGAGAGCGAATATCGCGCGTTCTGACCAGCGATGACACTCCGGCAACAAGGACATCGCCAGGAAAACAGGCGCGGCAGCAGTGGCAAGTCCGATGCCGATATCGGCGTTTCCGCCCTCGCCGAAGCACCATTCCAGAGCGGCCCGCACATTGTTGATGGCGGCGAAGTGAGGAGCCCGCTCCTCGCCGGTCGCCAGACCTGGCCACTCGATACCTGTTTGCTCAAGCCATCTTCGATAGTAGGCGGCGTGGCGCACCGCCAGATCGGCGGCCTCGGCGTCATCTATGCTGATATCGAGGACGTAGGCGCGCGTGGTATCCAGGAGCCGATAGCGCATCATCGCTCCGAGCGGGCGCGTCGCTATGATCGACTTGGCAACAAGACTATCCATGGCATTAAGAACCGTCGATCTGTCGAGGGCAGCGCTTGTGACGACTTCCAAGACCGCATCGAGCGTGAAATGGCCAAGGAATACAGCGAGCCTGCGAAGCACTGCGCGCTCCAGGTCGGTAAGTAGCCCAAAGCTCCAATCCAGCGTGGCCTGCAGGGTCTTTTGACGCGGTGGCGCGGTCCGCGATCCCAGCCACAGCAAAGTCAGACGTTGATCGAGAAGCGCGGCGGTTTGTTGCAATCCATAAGACTCGACCCGCCGGGCCGCCAACTCGATTGCAAGCGCCACACCGTCAAGCTTTCGACAGATGCTTGCGACGATCAGGGCCTCCGCATCGCTGACATCCAAGCGCGCGCCACTTGCCACCGCGCGCTCCACGAACAGTTGAATGGCCGGGAACGTCTGGACAACCGCCGCCGTAAGCCTTGGGTCGTCCGGCGGACAGGCAAGGGCATCCAATCGGTAGATATGCTCGCCTTCGACCCGAAGCGCTTCGCGACTTGTTGCCAGAATGTGGACCTGCGACGCCGCGTCGATGATGCTTGCGGCCAGAGGCGCCACCGCATCGACGAGATGCTCGCAGGTATCGAGGATCAAAAGCATCCGCTTGTTGCGCAGGTAGGCGATCAGATTGGGCGTCGCGTCACTCGATTGAACCGACAGCCCAAGCATGGAGGCAACGGCTGTCGTCACCAGGTCGGGATCGCCGAGCATTCCCAGGTCGACGAACAGCACAGCGCCCGCGAAGGCGTCAATGAGGTGATGTCCGACCGCGATCGCGACGGTGGTTTTGCCGACGCCGCCCGCGCCAACGATTGTGACGAAGCGCGACGCATTCAGTCGAGCCGACAGCTGGAGAACGTCGTCGTCCCGGCCAACCATTCGGCCCAAGCGGCTCGGAAGATTCGCGTGCGGAAAACTGGCGGCAGCTGCAGGCTCTTCATCGCGCGGACCGCCGATCTGCGAGACGGGCGCGATGAAGCAATAACCCCGCCCTGGTAGTGTCGCGATGTATCGTGCGCCGTCCTTTCCGTCACCCAGCGCCTTGCGGAGCCTGGTCATGTGAAACCGCAGGCTGCCTTCCTCGACTACGACATCGGGCCAAACCCGCGACATCAGATCCTTTTTGCCGACGATTTCATTCGGCGTGGAGATCAGGGCAATGAGAATGTCCAGTGCACGCGAGCCCAGCGCCAAGGGAGCGCCGTCTTTTGTGACGAGCCTTTCGCTCGCAACCAGATGGAAAGGACCGAACGACAGTCCGTCCTTGGCCTGACCTGCCACTATCGTCATGGCGCTTCTCTCGGAGCCGCCCGCCACCAAGCCGATAGTCTAAGTCAAGTACAACACCTGCACCATAGCGAACGGTGGCAGGACCCCGCTGCCCGGAGCCACCAGCGCTGACAGCCACTAACAGGGGGCTCACAACACATAACGGGCGATTCTCGTCCTGCGGGCGTAAGTTTTCGGCAGCACCGAGCACCCCCCGAGGAGAGACCCATGAATACGACCAAGACTCCCGAAGTAATCGATCAGGACCGCCGCCTGGTTTTGAGCACGGCCGCAATGGGCATAGCCGCCGTAGGTACTGCCAGCCTGCTCCCATCGGTCGCCGCAGCCGCGGGCGATGCGATCCGGCCCTTCAAGGTCAGCTTTCCTCAGGAGGAAATCGACGAGCTTAGCCGACGCGTCGCCGCGACCCGCTGGCCGGACCAGGAGAATGTGGCCGACGACACCCAGGGCGTCCAGCTCGCCACAATGCAGAAGCTCGCGAAGTACTGGGCGACGGATTACGACTGGCGCAAGATGGAGACCCGGCTCCATGCCCTGCCGCAGTTCATCACCGAGATCGACGGGCTGGACATCCACTTCATCCATGTCCGCTCCAGGCATGAGAATGCCTTGCCAATCATCGTCACGCATGGCTGGCCTGGCTCGATCATAGAGCAGCTGAAGGTCATCGAGCCACTCACCAATCCAACTGCATACGGCGGGACCGAGGCGGATGCGTTCCACGTGGTGATCCCGTCCTTGCCGGGCTATGGGTTCTCCGGCAAGCCGACGGCACCTGGCTGGATCCCTGCCCGTATCGCCAAGGCGTGGGCTACGCTGATGCAGCGTCTCGGCTACACGAGATACGTCGCGCAGGGCGGCGACTGGGGCAACGCCGTGTCGGAGACGATGGCGCTGCAAGAGCCTCCGGGCTTGCTTGGCATCCACACCAACATGGCTGCCACCGTGCCCGCCGACATCTCGAAGGCGCTTGCCGCCGGCGGCCGGGCGCCCGCCGGCCTCTCGCCCGACGAGAAGCGCGCCTGGGACCAGCTCGACGATTTCTACAAGAACGGGCTGGGCTACGCGATCGAGATGAACAATCGCCCGCAGACGCTCTACGGCATCGTCGACTCGCCGGTTGGTCTCGCAGCCTGGATGCTCGACCACGACATCCGCAGCTACGAGCTGATCGCACGCGTCTTCGACGGGCAGCCGGAAGGGCTGACGAAGGACGATATCCTGGACAATGTCACGATGTACTGGCTGACCAACACGGCGATCTCCTCGGCGCGTCTTTACTGGGACAACGCGCACCACCCGACGGGAGGCTTCTTCGACCCCAGGGGCATCAAGATCCCGGTCGCTGTGAGCGCCTTCCCGGACGAGATCTACCAGGCGCCGCAGACCTGGGCTGAAAAGGCGTATCCGAAGCTTATCCATTACAACCGGCTCCCCAAGGGCGGCCATTTCGCAGCCTGGGAGCAGCCCGCGGCCTTCACCGCCGAACTCCGGACGGCATTTCGTCCGCTGCGCCAGCAAATCTGAACCCCTCACAGGGTTCCGCTTGCAGTCACACCTGCTCGACTGTCCAAGGCAACCCGATTGAACCCGGGACAAAGGAGAACGCCATGTCAGCAATCGCGCACTCTTCCGCATCGCACGAACCCATCACGAAGATGGCAGCCCCCGTCGAGGACCATGAAATCGTCGATTCAAGCTTTACGGCTATCATCAACGCGCCGATCGAGAAGATCGACATTCCCAACTGGTGCTTCGCGCTGTCCGAATATGAATATCAGGGGTGTTCGCCTGCCCACATAGCGGCGGGTTTCACGACGGCGCCGGATGGCAAGCGCATGTCGATCAATGTCGAGATCATCGGCGGCAGCCTGATGGTGCAACACTATGTCGAGACGCTTGGCCGCAAGGATCACCTCATCCTGGAGTCGGTTTCAGACCTCTTCACGCCTACGGGCCGCACCACGATCCATGTGCGTTGGGAGCTGAGCGTCAAGGCTATCGACAGTCGCCGATGTGAGTTTACCAACCACGTCCGGTCCTGGGCCACGAAGGAATTCATGGCCTTCTTCGAGCGCCAGGGCATCCCGTTCGAGGTGCTTCGGTCACAGCGCCAGCCCATGTCGATCGCTCACAACAAGGGCGAGACGCCGCTTTTTGCGGCCAGCATCGAACGAGCCGCGCTCAGGAACTGAGCGGCAGCATCTTTCTTGTGATGTAGCCGCTCCATGGAGGAGGCACAATGACGAGGCACGCACATGACCGGGAGGTCACCGCACTTCTGGTGATCGATCCGTACAACGACTTCATTTCCGATGGGGGCAAGATATGGCCCCGCATCCGGGCTGTCGCAGAGGCGAACGGCTGCGTGCCTCACATGCTGCAAGTCCTGAATGCCGCGCGTCAAGCTAAGCTTCGCGTCTTCTATGCAATGCATCATCGATACCGTCCGGGCGACTATGAGACATGGACTTACGTCGCGCCCGTCCAGAAGAGAGCATGGAAGAGCAAGAGCTTTGAATACGGCACCTGGGGCGGCGAGATTCGGTCCGAGTTCGAGCCCAAGCCAGGCGAAACTGTCGCGACCGAACATTGGTGTTCCAGTGGGTTCGCCAATACGGATCTGGATCTGCAGCTGAAAAGGCACGGAATCCAGAAACTCATTGTCATCGGACTGATCGCACACACCTGCGTCGAAGCGACCGTTCGCTTCGCCGCCGAGCTCGGCTACGACGTAACCATGGTGAGGGACGCGACGGCAGACTACTCGGATGAGGAGATGCACGCGGCTCTCGACATCAACATGCCGAACTACGCCAGCGCGATTGTCACGACAGACCAAATCATCGACTCGATTTCTGCCGTGCAGACCTCGGCCGCCGAGGCGTAGGTGATGATCGATCTCACACGCGAGGGAATGGCCAACCGTGCGCATCTCACTCTGCACTCCGGCGGACCGTTTCCGTGCGCTCGACGCGTCAAAATACGTCGAAGAGAACTTGGCTCTGGCCGACATGCAGCAGAGAGATCCAGAACAGGCTCGGTCATTACGTGGCAACGATCGGGCAGGACCAGGTCCCACCCAACTGGAAAGAAAACGACCATGTCAGACATCGCAACGGCCCGTCAGGGCGAAAAGACCTCCGACACCGCAAGCGCACGTCCCGTCGACCTGAAGTTCGAGGTTGTCGTTATTCCGGTCGCAGACGTCGACCGCTCCAAGCAGTTCTACGAGGGCCTCGGCTGGCGGCTCGATGCCGACTTCGCGGTCGGCGACATGTTCCGGGTTGTGCAGTTCACGCCTCCGGGCTCGCCTGGCTCGATCCACTTCGGCAAGGCTGTCACCTCGGCCGCGCCGGGGTCGACACAGGGTCTCTATCTCATCGTGTCCGACATCGTAGCGGCGCGCGCCGAGCTCATCGCTCACGGTGCAGATGTGAGCGAAGTGTTCCACCGTGCCGGTCCGGGACAGCCTGCTGTCAATGGTCGGGACCCGGAGGGACGCAGCTACGTCTCCTTTGCAACGTTCAGCGATCCCGACGGGAACGGCTGGCTGCTCCAGGAGATCACCACCCGGTTTCCGGGCCGGATCGACTCGAAGGCGACGAGCTTCGCCTCCGAGGGCGACCTGGCCGCCGCAATGCGGCGCGCGTCGGTCGCCCACGGAGAGCACGAGAAGCGGACCGGCGGCCAGCGTGACGAGAACTGGCCGGACTGGTACGCCGAATACATAGTGGCCGAGCAGTCTGGCGAGGAACTGCCGCAGTAGGACGAGCTTCCAGACGGCGGCACACTGGCGCCGTATTCGTCCGCGGCCTGCGGAGATCGTGGCGACCTGACGGCCTTTATCGGAGGAAATCATGAGTACCGCAGCCATCCCCACTCAGCGCGAACCTGAACTTCTTGGCCAGACCGTCGTCGTCATCGGCGGTAGCGCCGGCATCGGTCTGGAGACCGCCCGGCGTGCCCGCGCCGAAGGCGCCCGCGTCATCCTCACCGGACGCAATCGCGACCGCCTCGATCAAGCAGCGCGCGAGATTAGCGCTGAGGGCACCGCCGCCTTCGACGCCAACGATGCGACCCAGCTGAAGTCGTTCTTTCAAGATCTGCCGGACTTGATCGACCATGTGATGGTTACTGCCGGCGCTCCCCATTATCGCTCACCCCTCGAAATTCCTCCCGAGGAGGCACGACACGATCTCACGGACCACCTATTGCTCGCGCTCAATGTGGCACGCAGCGCCGCTGGCAAGGTCGGGTCGGCCGGCTCACTGATATTCATGGGCGGCACGGGCGCACGCCGCCCAAAACCAGGCCTCGCGATCGTCTCGACGGTTACCGTCGCGTTCCCCGCGCTCATCGCCAATCTCGCGCTCGAGCTCGCGCCGATACGCGTCAACCTGATCGCCGCAGGCTTCGTCGACACGCCACTGTCGGCGTCGCTGCTCGGCGACAACCTCGACAAGCGGCGCGATGAACTGCGCGCGACGCTGCCAATCCGACGTGTCGTCGGACCGGCTGATGTCGCCGCGCTCGCCGTTCACATCATGAGCAACACGGCGCTGACGGGCGCGACATACGACCTCGACGGCGGCCAGCAGCTCGTCTCGTGACTACGCAGGAACAAAGCACATTGCCTCATCACAAAGAGACATCACTATGAACACGATCAGTGTTTGCGACAAAATCGATGAGCGCCGCCGTCGCCTGATCGGTGCAGCCGCAATGGGCATGACGCTTGCCGAACTCGGCATGACCGCGACAGCGAAGGCGGCGCCCATTGGAGTCGACCAGACGACGGCGTCTGCGATGCACACGGCAAAGAACTCGTTCGGCGAACCCAGGCAGATCGATGCCGGTGTCCTTAATGTCGGCTATGCAGAGGCCGGCCCTGCCGACGGTCCGCCCGTTATCCTTCTCCATGGCTGGCCTTACGACATCCACACATATGTCGACGTTGCGCCCATTCTGGCGGCGAAAGGCCGCCGCGTGATCGTGCCCTACCTGCGCGGATACGGCACGACGCGGTTCCTGTCGGACGAGACGATGCGCAATGGTCAGCAGTCGGCCATCGCTGCCGACATCGTCGCGCTGATGGATGCGCTGGGTATCGAGAAGGCGACGATTGCCGGCTGCGACTGGGGCGCTCGGACGGCGAACATCATCGCCGTCCTGTGGCCGGAACGCTGCAAGGCGATGGTCTCGGTGAGCGGCTATCTCATCGGCAACCAGCAAGCCGGCAAACTGCCGCTGCCGCCGAAGGCCGAGCTGCAATGGTGGTACCAATATTACTTCGCTACCGATCGCGGCCGTATCGGCTACGAGAAATATACGCGCGATTTCGCCAGGCTGATTTGGCAGCTCGCCTCGCCGCAATGGAATTTCGATGAGCCCACGTTCGAGCGGAGTGCTGCGGCCTTCGACAATCCGGATCACGTCGCGATCGTCATCCACAATTATCGCTGGCGGCTCGGCCTGGCAGAAGGCGAGGCGCAATATGATTCACTGGAGCAGCGGCTTGCTCAGGCACCCGTCATCTCCGTGCCCACGATGACGCTCGAGGGCGACGCCAATGGCGCGCCGCATCCGGACGCCAGCGCTTACGCCAAGATGTTTTCAGGCAGATATAGCCACCGGGTAGTCATGGGCGGCATTGGACACAACCTACCTCAGGAAGCACCACAGGCCTTTGCCGACGCCGTTGTCGAGGTCGACGCGTGATCGAGTTCGCGGCGCCGCCCCTCCGGCAGGTACGACAACCACCAAAAGAATGCCTATGAACCCGATCGCAAGGGTTGTTTACACGGCCAGGACCGCAACCACAGGTGGCCGCGAGAATGGCGCCTCGCGCAGCTCTGATGGCCTTCTGGACATCAGGCTTTCCATACCCGGATCGGCGCGCATCGGCACCAACCCGGAGCAACTGCTTGCAGCCGGCTGGTCGGCCAGCTTCGCAAGCGCGGTTGCGTCTGTGGCTCACGAACAAAAAATTACGCTGCCGGCCGGAGTGAGAATCGATGCCGAGGTTGATCTGAATCTCGGGGACGACGGCTACTCTCTCAGCACTCGGCTCAACGTCAGCCTGCCTGGCGTGGAGTACAATACCGCACGAGCCCTGATCGACGAGGCGCACGACATTTGTCCGTACTCGAAAGCGACGCGCGGCAACGTGCAAATTGCGATCAACCTGCTCTGAGTGGATTGCATCGATCGTTGAAGCAATTGGCATGGCCAGGGTTACATTTTGGATCATTCCTTCTCGCCAAGGTCTACAAAAACCTGCCACGGCATCGCACCTGTGAGAGGGCATCCAGCACAAATACGGTCAGGATGACAGGAGGGGTATCCCCGGTCACCGTGATAATCCCTTCTGAGCGCGAAATGTCCGCTCTGGCTCATGAGCTGTCACCGGCGGCGTCTGCACACGGCGCGGCAAAATCCGCTGCTCAACGAAAGCGTCAAATCCAAAGGCGGGCACCGGAACGGGCAAGCCGACGCTCGGCAAAACCAGCAGGAGCCGTGAGCAATCCCGCCTCCGCGCTTCCGTCAGCTCAGAAGATCGAGTCTGTGATCGCCTTGACCGGGCCGAGCAGGATCGACCCTTCCGGCACGCCGGCGTCGATCGGGATGGCTTTGCGGTTTGCTGTGGCCACCATCGGCTGGCCGATGTCGGCCGTCACCACGACCGGGGTCTTGTTCGGCACTCGGTCGTAGAGATCGATAATGTCCTGGTTCATCAGGCGAACACAGCCCGACGACACCGACTTGCCGATCGACCGCCATTCCGGCGAACCGTGCAAGCGGTAGAGCGTGTCCTGGTTGCCCTGGAAGAGATAGAGCGCCCGCGCGCCAAGCGGGTTCTTGAGCCCACCGGGCATGCCGCCATTCTCGGCGCTGTAGGGTCTCAACTCCGGCTGCCGCGCTATCATGTCGTCCGGCGGCGTCCATTTCGGCCATTTCTGCTTCCATTGGACCACCGCATCGCCCGACCATTCGAAGCCGGCGCGGCCGAGGCCGACACCGTAGCGGATCGCCTGGCCGCCCGGGCGCACCAGATAGAGGAAGTGATTGGTGGTGTCGACGACGATGGTGCCCGGCTGCTGCCCGGTCGGATCGTCAACGATCTGGCGCAGGAACTGCGGGTCGATCTTGTCGACCGGTATGGCCGGCAGCTCGAAGCCGCCATCCGACATCGGCCCATACATCGTCACATAGTCGCCGAGCGCCGGCTCGACATAGGTCGGCGGCGGCGGCTCGACCGGTTGTTGCGACAGCGTGGTGCAACTGGAGACCGCGACCGAGGCGGCGCCAAGGGCTGCTGCGTTGAGGAAACCGCGACGGCTAAGGCGCAGAGAGGACGATTGGGGTGTGAACATGATTGCCTTTTTTAAGTCTCAAATCGCAACAAAGCATGAATGCGCCCGGTTGCGCGCGGTTGTCCGAGCAATGCCCGGCGCGATAGGCGGTTCCAATTCTGGCCGCAGGGTGGACAAACAAAGGCAAAGCTGTGACTGGATCGTCACTGTTGCGCCGACGCAACATTTCCGGTGTCACCCCCCGGCGACCAGACCTTCAAGGGACGGCAGGATCAGGGCCGGTGGAAAATCCCGGTATTCCTCTGGCTGATTGGCGCGGTTGATCCACACCGTCCTGAAGCCGAATTTGGTGGCGCCGGCGACGTCCCAGCGGTTGGATGACTGGAAAGAGACAGCGCCCGGATAGAGGCGCCAGCCCGTGGTGACCATGTCGTAGACCGACGGATCGGTCTTGAAGCGCCTGACGCTGTCGACGGAAAAGACGTCGTCCAGGACCTGGTCGAGCGCGGCGGATTTGACGGCCGCTTCCAGCATCTCAGGCGAACCGTTGGACAGGATCGCCAGCCTTGCTCCCGATGCCTTGAGCGCCTTGAGCACGGCCGGCACCTCCGGATAGCAGTCCAGCCGCCAATAAGCCTCGAGCAGCTTCGCCCTCAGCCCGGCATCCGCGGATGGAACCTTGCGCAGGGCGAAGTCGAGCGCCTGCTCGGTGAGCTGCCAGAAATCGGCGTAGGCCCCCATCAGCGTCCTGACCCAGGAATATTCCAGCTGCTTGGCGCGCCAGATATCGGACAGCAACTGGCCGTCCGGCCCGATCTGGTCGGCGTGACGGCGCACGGCCGCATGCACGTCGAACAGCGTGCCATAGGCGTCGAAAACGTAAGCCGCGAACTGCATTCGACAGTTTTGAGGCCGCGTAAGGCAAGGCGCAAGCGCTGATTGCAGTCCGCCAGCCCGCTGGCCTCAACAAATCTCAGCCAAGCCGGTTGACGGCGGCCGCCAAAGCATCTTCCAATGCGCCGCAACAAGCATCGAACGGAACCTGGCAATGACACTGGCGACTGCGGCGCAATCCGCGACATGGACCTTCGTCGACGGCGACTGGTACGAGGGCAATGTTGCCATTCTCGGGCCGCGCAGCCACGCCATGTGGCTCGGCACCAGCGTGTTCGACGGCGCCCGCTGGTTCGAGGGCGTCGCTCCCGATCTCGATCGCCATGCAGCGCGGGTAAATGCCTCGGCGATCGCGCTCGGCCTGAAGCCGACGATGAGCACCGACAGGATCGTCGGGCTGACCTGGGACGGGCTGAAGAAGTTCGACGGCAAGACGGCGGTCTACATCAGGCCGATGTATTGGGCCGAGCATGGCGGCTATATGGGCGTGCCGGCCGACCCGGCCTCGACGCGTTTTTGCCTTTGCCTCTATGAATCGCCGATGATCTCGCCGGCGGGTTTTTCGGTGACGGTGTCGCCGTTCCGGCGCCCGACCATCGAAACCATGCCGACCAATGCCAAGGCCGGCTGCCTTTATCCCAACAACGGCCGGGCCATCCTCGAAGCCAAGATGCGCGGCTTCGACAATGCGCTCGTGCTCGACATGCTGGGCAATGTCGCCGAGACCGGCACGTCGAATATTTTTCTGGTCAAGGACGGCCATGTCCTGACGCCGGCGCCGAACGGCACCTTCCTTTCCGGCATCACCCGCGCGCGCACCATGGCCCTGCTTGGCGAATACGGGTTCACGACGACAGAAAAGACGCTGTCGATCCGCGACTTCCTGGAGGCGGACGAAATCTTCTCGACCGGAAACCACTCGAAAGTCGTGCCGGTCACCCGTATCGAGGATCGCAATCTGCAGCCCGGACCGGTGGCCAAGAAGGCGCGCGAACTCTATTGGGAATGGGCGCATTCGACTTCGCCCGGCTGACCCGCTAAAAAGCGGCCGGCGCTTCGTTTCCGGAGTTGTTCCAGACCAATCCAGTCCTATGTTAGTCCGGTATCGACACCGGATTTTTCCACGAGGGAGTACGACCGATGGCTTTTGAATTGCCCGCCTTGCCCTATGATTACGAGGCTTTGCAGCCTTATATGTCCAAGGAAACGCTGGAATATCATCACGACAAGCACCACAAGGCCTATGTCGACAACGGCAACAAGCTGGCCGCCGAGGCGGGCATGGGCGATTTGTCGGTCGAAGAGGCCGTCAAACAGTCCTTCGGCAAGAATGCGGGCCTCTTCAACAATGCCGCCCAGCACTACAATCACATCCATTTCTGGAAATGGATGAAGAAGGGCGGCGGTGGCAACAAGCTGCCGGGCGCATTGCAAAAGGCGGTCGACAGCGATCTTGGTGGCTATGACAAGTTCAAGGCCGACTTCATCGCCGCCGGCACCACCCAGTTCGGTTCGGGCTGGGCCTGGGTCTCGGTCAAGGACGGCAAGCTGGCGATCTCGAAGACGCCGAATGGCGAGAACCCGCTCGTCCATGGCGCGACGCCGATCCTCGGCGTCGATGTCTGGGAACATTCCTATTACATCGATTATCGCAACGCCCGGCCGAAATATCTCGAAGCCTTCGTCGACAGTCTCATCAACTGGGACTATGTGCTCGAGCTCTACGAAAAGGCCTGATCCGTTCCAGAAAAGCCCCGGCAGAACCGGGGCTTTTCTTTTTCAGCATCAGAACGACAGCTGGAAAAATTTCACGCAAGCGTGAGGCGAAGCGTCGGAATTTTTAAGCCATCCTTGCCGTTTGTCATCGGGGTGGGACCGCATCCTGAACTGCCTTCAACATGGAGCCAAGTGAATGAGAAAGCTTATCCTCGCCATCTCGATGCTCGCCTTCGCTGGTTCGGCGGCATTTGCCGACCCGGTAGCCGACCGGCAGGCCCTGATGAAGGAACGTGGCAAGATCGCCGCCGGCTTGTCGAAAGTGGTCAAGGGCGAGACGCCCTACGACGCAGCTTCGGTGCTGACGGCGTTGCAGGCACTGCAGGTCAATGCCGAGAAATTCCATGCCGGCGTCGACACGCTTTTCCCGGCCGGCAGCGACACCGGCGACACCACGGCGTCCCCAAAAATCTGGCAGGACATGGCCGGCTTCAAGACGGCTGAAGGCAAGTACCTCGCCGACGTCAAGGCGGCGGTCGCCGCAGCACCTGCGGATGCCGACGCGTTGAAGGCGCAGTTCAACACCATTGGCGGCGGCTGCGGCAACTGCCATCAAAACTACCGGGTAAAAAAAGGCTGATAGCGGGCAATGCGCTTGCTGAAGAAATTTGTCGGCGCCGCCCTCGTTCTGGGCGGCGCGGCCGCGATTGCCGGCTGGTTGCTGTCGGCTCCGGTCAGGCTCGATGCCGCAACGCTGGCTGAGCTTGGTCCCGGCGACGCCGCCAGGGGCAAGCGCATCTTCTACGCCGGCGGCTGCACATCCTGTCATGCCAAGCCCGGCTCGCAAGGCGACGCCCGCCTTCGGCTGGTCGGCGGCCTTGAGCTCAAGACGCCGTTCGGCAGCTTCGTGCCGCCGAACATATCGCAGGATACCAGGGACGGCATCGGCGCCTGGTCGGTCGAGGATCTTGCCAACGCCATGCTGAAGGGCGTGTCGCCGTCGGGCGAGCATCTCTATCCGGCATTTCCCTATGCTTCCTACGCGCGCATGAAGCCGGCCGACATTGCCGATCTCTATGCATTCCTGAAGACGTTACCCGCGGTCGCCGGCAAGGCGCCCGCCAATTCGCTGGCATTTCCCTTCAACGTCCGACGCGGTCTTGGCTTGTGGAAGCTGCTCTATTTGAGTGACCAGCCGGTCGTTTCCTTTCCCGACGGCACACCGGATCCGGTGTTGACAGGCCGCTATCTGGTCGAAGGCCCCGGCCATTGCGGCGAATGCCACACGCCGCGGGATCTTGCCGGCGGCACCAGCAAGAGCCAATGGCTGGCAGGTGCGGCCGCCGCCGAAGGCAGCGGCATCGTGCCGAACATCACGTCGGGCGAGGGCGGCATCGCCGACTGGTCCGAAGCCGACATCGCCAACTATCTCGAAACCGGCGTTACGCCGGATTTCGATACGGTCGGCGGCGCTATGGTCGACGTGCAGCGGAACATGGCCGTGCTGACCTCGGAGGACCGCTCGGCGATCGCCGCCTACCTGAAAGCCGTGCCGCCGCATCCCAACGGCTATCCGGCGCGCAAGAAGCCGGCGAGCTGACAGCTGTTGCGTCAGCGGTCGCCGAGAAAGTCGAAGCCGGTTTCGAAGAAGTGATTGTAGTCGCAGGTCATTTCCTCGCCGGGCGCAATGTCGCGCAAGGCATAGGTCTCCTCCGGTTGCGAGACGTCGCAATTCGGGTCGTCGGCATGGTTCATGTAGCGCGCATCGTCGGCCTCGAAGACGATGTAGTTCGGGTCGCGCCGGTCCGGATAGGCGTAGCGGTCGAGATAGGCTTTGACCGGCCCGGTTTCCCGCTCATAGGTCTCCACCTCGATGCGCCGGTCGTATTTAGGGTCGAGCTTCCAGACCAGCGTGCCGCGGGCAATGTGGTTCTTGGCAAAGACGCCGATGCCCTGGATGGGCGATTTGTCGAGATAGACATCGACGAGCAACATGGCAGATCCCTGCGTGATTGAGTGTTGGCGGCGACCGTGAAAAGGCCGCGCACTGGGTAGCGCGCGGCCCTTGCAATTGCGAGCGGAAAATCAACTGTGCCTGCCTAGTATCCGAAGCCTCATACGGCGTCGCTTGTCGAGACCCTAGCGCTGTTGCAGCGCCAGCCGGATGCCCAAGGCGCAATAGATGCCGCCGACAGCCTTGCCTTGCCATCTCAGCACCGTCGGGTTTCGGCGCAGGAATGCACCGAGGCCGCCCGCACCCACGGCGAAAACCACCGTGCTGGCGAGGCCCAACAGAACAAAGATGACGCCCAATATCGCCAGTTGAAGCATCACCGATCCGTTTTCAGGCCGCACGAACTGCGGAAGAAATGCGAGGAAGAAAAGCGCGGTCTTGGGATTGAGAACCTCGGTCAAAACAGCCTGCCGAAATGCTTTGGCAGCGGGGATCGCGAGTGCGCCGGCGGCCGGATAGGCCGGCGTTTTCTCGATGATCGCGCGAATGCCGAGATAAATGAGGTAGGCTGCGCCGATGTACTTCACGATGCTGAAAAGCGCCGCCGACGTGGCAATGATCGCCGAAATGCCGACGATCGCCATGAAGGTGTGAACCACGTCGCCGGCCGCGATCCCCGCGCCGGTCGCGATGCCAACCCTGGTTCCGGAACTAGTAGCCCGCGCCACGGTCAGAAGGGTGGCCGGACCCGGGATGAAGACAAAGCCAAGCACAACCGCGACATAAGCTATCAACGTGGCGAGATCGATCATTGGTGGGCTCCGCAACTCTCACCGCCAATGAAGCCACGTCGCGGAACGGAAGGCAATGACCGCTCATCCGCCGATGTTCACGCCGCAAGCTCGGCCTTGCCTGTCACCTTGAGCGCGAAGGCGTAGGTGAAGGCGATTTCCTCCAGTCTTGAAAACCGGCCGGAGGCGCCGGCATGGCCTGAATCCAGGTTGATCTTGAACAGCACCGGATTTTCACCCGTCTTGCGGTCGCGCAGCCGCGCCACCCATTTGGCCGGCTCCCAATAGGTGACGCGCGGGTCGGTCAGGCCGGCCAGTGCCAGGATCGGCGGATAGTCGAGTGCGGCGACATTGTCGTAGGGCGAGTAGGCGGCGATGGTCCGGTAATCCTCCGCCGACGCGATCGGATTGCCCCATTCCGGCCATTCCGGCGGCGTCAGCGGCAAGCTGGCGTCGAGCATGGTGGAGAGCACGTCGACGAAGGGAACCTCGGCGACGATTCCGCCGAAGCATTGCGGCGCCATGTTGGCGACCGCGCCCATCAGCATGCCGCCGGCCGAACCGCCTTGCGCAACGATGCGGTCATGCTGCGTATAGCGTTCGGCGACGAGGTGGTGGGCGGCAGCGACAAAATCGGTGAACGTGTTCATCTTGTTCACCCGCTTGCCGTCGTCGTACCAGCCATAGCCCTTGTCCTTGCCGCCGCGAACATGGGCTATCGCGTAGACAAAGCCGCGGTCGACCAGCGAAAACAGATTGGTGTTGAACGCGGCCGGCACGGTGATGCCATACGAGCCGTAGCCGTAAAGCAGGCAAGGGGCGGACCCGTCGAGCGGTGTGTCGCGGTGATGGAGGAGCGAGATCGGCACCAGTTCGCCGTCGGCGGCAGGCGCCATCAGCCGGCGCGTGACGTAGTGCTCCGGGTCGTGGCCGGACGGCACTTCCTGGGTCTTGAGCAGCACCCGCTCGCGGGTGCGCATGTTGTAATCGAAGACCTGCGCCGGGGTCGTCATCGACGAATAGGAAAAGCGCATGATCTCGGTGTCGTATTCGTAGGAGCCGGACAGGCCGAGCGAGAAGGCTTCCTCGTCGAAGGAGATCAGGTGCTCCTCGCCGCTCTTGCGGTCGCGTACGACGATGCGCGGCAGGCCTTCCTTGCGCTCGAGCCGGACCATGTGGTCCTTGAAGCCGATCACCGAAAGGATCAGCCGGCCCGCTTCGTGCGGCACCAGTTCCTGCCAGTTGGCGCGCACCGGATCGTGGGCCGGCGCCGTCATGATCTTGAAGTCCTTGGCGCCGTCGGCATTGGTGAGGATGAAGAAGATGTCGCCGCCTTCCTCGAGTTCGTACTGCAGGCCGGTCTGGCGCGCCGCAACCAGCTTCGGCTCTGCGAACGGATCGTTGGCGCTCATGATGCGGTATTCCGAGGTCTCATGATCGTTGATGCCGATCATGATCCACTCGTTGGAGCGCGTGCCGCCGACATCCATGAAAAAGCCGGGATCGGTCTCCTCGTAGATCAGCCGGTCGTTTTCAGGACCGTCGCCAAGCGCATGGAACAGCACTTTGGAAGGACGGTGGTTGGGGTCGAGGCGGGTGTAGAAAAAACCGTCATTGCCGGCATCCCACACACCGCCACCGCCGGTGTCCGGGACCCTGTCCGCCAGATCGTTGCCGCCGGCCAGATCGCGGACGCGCAGCGTGTAGAATTCGGAACCCTTGTCGTCGAAGGCCCAGAGCAGCTTGCTGTGGTCGTGCGAATGATCGACGCCGCCCAGGCGGAAATAGGGCTTGCCCTCGGCCTCGGCATCGCCGTCGAGCAATATCTGCTTGTCGCCGCCGTCACGCGCCGTGCGGAAATAACGCGGCTGCTGGCCGCCAAGCTTGAAGGAGGAGCCGTAGGCGTAAGGTCCGTCCTTCATCGGCACGGAAGAATCGTCTTCCTTGATGCGTCCCTTCATTTCCGCGAAAAGCTGCTTCTGCAGTTGGACGGTATCGGCCATCAGCGCCGCCCGGTAAGCATTCTCGGCTTCGAGGTGGGCGCGGATTTGGCCGTCGAGCAGGGACGGATCCCTGAACATCTCTTGCCAATTGGCGGCCCTCAGCCAGGCATAATCGTCCGTCCGCGTTATGCCGTGATGCGTGTCGAAGATCGGCCGCTTCTCCGGCTGCGGCGGCGTGGCGGTCGGAAACACTGGGGTTCTGGTCATTGCGTCTCGCTGTGGAAGCTACTTGAATGGCGAATGAACACGCCGAGCGCGGGTTCAAGGGCTATGATCTATCGTCGTGGTGGCTCGAGAGGACGGGCTGGAGGAGCGGATAACGAATATTTCTTCTCGGACTGCCGCGGTTCTCGCCGTCGCTGCGATGACCCTGCCAGTGCCGGTCAATCTCATGCAACTGCCTTCGCGGCTTGGCAAGTGGCCGATATGGCTGGGTCTACGGAAATACATTACCCCATTTCAATGACACAGCGCACCGCTCCGGCGACGGCTCGCGAGCAACAGTAACGCTTCGCAACCTATGATTTTACTGAATCCGCCGATCACCCTGGCTGTAATGCCGCCGGCAGGGTCAAGCATCGAACTCTATTTACGTGCTGCCGTTTGTGTAATGGCTGCTTGCCGCCGCGTCAGTCGATGCTGGTCTGACCAGAAAAAACGGCAAAGTTACACTTTGCACGAAAGAGTGAAGCTGAATGAGGAATATTTGACTTGTATCGCTGAATAGACCGCAAGAAGCGAATTGACTTACTTGACGCCCAGGCTCATTAAGATGCCGCGACGCGAATCGCGGAGGCTTTTTCCTGCACAAGTTCGCGCGATGCCCTGCCTGCCAAAAATAGGGCGTAGACAGAAACAATTCTCGTTGGGACCTGAACGCCATGGATATTACCGAAACACCTTCCAGAAACAGTGACGCGCTGATCGAGCTCACCGCCGATGTGGTGGCTGCCTATGTCAGCAACAATCCCGTACCGGTCGGCGAACTGCCGAACCTTATCGCCGATGTTCATGCCGCTCTCGGGCGTGTCGGCGGGGCCGCCGAGCAGCCGCCTGCCGACAAGCAGAAGCCGGCGGTAAATCCGAAGCGGTCGGTGCATGACGACTACATCATCTGTCTCGAAGACGGCAAGAAGTTCAAGTCGCTCAAGCGTCACTTGATGACCCACTATGATCTGACGCCCGACCAGTATCGTGAAAAGTGGAACCTGGACCCAAGCTATCCGATGGTTGCGCCCAATTACGCGGCCGCCCGTTCGCAGCTCGCCAAGAAGATGGGTCTCGGCCGCAAGCGCAAGGGACGCTGACAAGCGGCTCTTCCGGTTTGATACTCAAACGGCGCCTACAGGCGCCGTTTTGTATTATGGGGTCAAGGTCGAACCCGCCATGCTGCCGGCAACTGCCGTGCGGTCAGGCGGTCTGCTTCAACGCTGCCTCGGCGTCACGCTTGATGCGCTTGACCATCGAGCGAAGACCATTGGCGCGCTGCGGCGACAGGTGCTCGTCAAGTCCGAGCGCCTTCAATGTGGCCTCTGCGTCGGTCCTCTGGATTTCGCTGGCCGGCCGTCCCGAAAATAGCGCCAGCATGATGGCGACCAGGCCGCGCACGATATGGGCGTCGGAATCGCCCTTGAAGGTGATAACGGGGTCGACACCCCCGCCTTGCTCGGTGGTCAGCCAGACCTGGCTGACGCAGCCGGGCACCTTGTTGGCTTGTATGCGTTGCTCGTCGGGAAACGGCGGCAGCGCTTCACCCAGTTCAATCACATAGCGATAGCGGTCTTCCCACTCGTCGAGCAGGGAAAAGTCGTCGCGGATGGTCTGGATCGTCGTCGTCATGCCCCCGGATATAATCATCCGGCGCTGCCACGTCACGGAAAAAGAGGAGAAACGCCGCAGGCGCCGGGCATGGGGAGCCTTGCGGTCTGGCGATGAATTCGGCCGAAACAGTCTCAGTTCTTCGCCGGCAAGTGCAGTTTCGCCGGCAGATCGACTTTCGCCGGCAAGACGATTTCCCCCGGCACGCTGCCGGTAGTCGTCACTGTATCGGGTTCAGCGGCCTTGTCGTCCAGCATGGCAGCCGCGATCTTGGCGGTCTCCCGGGCCCGGGCGGTGATGGTGTGCATTGCCGATTTGCCGGTCTCGCACACGTCCGGCTTGCGCTCGCAGATGCCGGCGATATCGCCGACGGCTTCGCGCGCCGCAAACAGCGCCTGGAGCGGCCCGACGCTTTCGCGGCCCGCATCATCGGCGCCGACACCCAGCGGCAGCGCCAGAAGCACCAGCGAAAACCAGAAAGCAGCTCTTATCAGAAAGCCCATCTGTCTGTCCTTTATGACGTCATGCATCCGAACCGCACGACCCTTGTACCGCGATACTGACACAGACGCGCAAAGGACGGCTTGTCCCGAAAGCAACAGTTTTCCTTAAATTTTAGGCAGATTCGAAACGAAGCGTTTTGAAGTTCATTTGCCTCGAACGGCTCAGATTTTATTCAGCAAATAATAACCATCCAACCTATTGTTTTTCGTGGTCATTTTCTTAATCGGCGACAGTTTGATGCCCTCGGTCGCAGGTGCAGGCGCGGGCGGTGTGGATAACGCTCCGTTTACTATGGCGGCAATTGCCCCGGTTTTTCCCCGCCGGTATCCCGATATTTGCAGCCTGCCGGGGGACGATCGGCCCAGCCTTATCCATTCCTTAAACGCTGGATGCGAGTTTCGGATCGACAAAAGCCGCCTGCAAAGCAGGGCCGTTCACGACCGGGTGCGTTGAGTTGAGTGCGATCAAGGCCAGATACGCCGAGTTGCCGGGCGCGATAGCCGCCGGTTGCGAACGGATGGTTCATCCGTCCGTGCTCGGCCAGAGCGATCGTCGCCGCCACAGCCGGTTCATTGGCGTCATGCTGGCGGCTCCTTTCTTCAGCGCGGGTGCAGCGGTCACGCTGGTCACGTCGGGCATGGGCGCCGCCTTGACTGTGGCTGCGATTTTTGCGGCGTTCGGCCTTTGCTGGTTCGCCGCCCTGCTGGTGGCGGCCTCGGGCAAGATGACCCTGGCCGGCCAACTCGCCTTGGTCGTCAGCAGCGTTGCCCTCGGTGCCCTTATCGCTGCCGCCGGCGGTGTGGCCTCGCCGGTTGCCTTGCTTGCGGTGGCGCTGCCGTTTGAAGCCTGGTGGATCGGCCAGTCGCGCCGTGCCGTGATCTGGGGCGCCATATCGGCCCTGGTCGCAGTCTTGCTGCAGCCATTCGCCGGTTCGGTCTTGCCGCTCGGCCAGACCGAAATCGCCGCATGGCACTGGCTGGTACCGCTGGCCTGGGCACTCACGCTCATTCCGCGTGTCGCTCCACTTCGCGGCGCCGCCAACGCACAACTCGATCCGGCCGGCAGCCACCGGCTCGAAGACCTGATCGACGCCGTCGTGCTGCGAATCGCTGCGCATGGCGAGGTTCTGGACGTCTCGGCTAAGGCACGCACTATGCTGAGGCTGCCGCCGGAGCTGCTTTTCGGCACCGGACTTTTCGATCGCATCCATCTGTCCGACCGCGTCCCGTATCTCAGTGCGCTGGCCGATATGCGCGATGGCACCCTGTCGCGCCGGCTCGACCTTCGCGTCCGGCTGCCGCAGAGCAGCGGCGTGACGGCCGACAATTACCGGCCGTTCTCGCTCGAGATGATGCGCGCGCCGGGGCAGGAGACTGTCTTCACGCTTCTTCTGCGCGAGAACGACGAACTGGCCGGACTGCGCCAGGAGCTTGCCGCTGCCAATGAAGCGGCTGCCTCCGCCGAGGTGGCGAAAGGACGCTTCCTTGCCGTCGTCAGCCATGAGTTGCGCACCCCGCTCAATGCCATCATCGGCTTTTCCGACATGTTGCTGCACGAGATGTTCGGCAGCTTCAAGGATCCGCGCCAGAAGGAATATGTCGGGCTGGTCAGGGATTCGGGCCAGCACCTGCTTGCCGTCGTCACCTCGATACTCGACGTATCGCGGATCGAATCGGGCGCTTACGCGACCGAGCCGGAACCGTTCCGCTTCCGCGAAGCGGTCGAGATGTGCCAATCGATGATGCGCCTGCAAGCCGAGGCAAAGGCCATCGATCTGCAGGCCCAGATCGCGCCGGACGCAGGCGAAATAAATGCCGACCGTCGCGCCGTGCAGCAGATCCTGATCAATCTCGTCTCTAACGCGATCAAGTTCACGCCCGAAGGCGGCAATGTCGTCATCGGCGCCAAGCGCATCGGCTCGCGGCTGCATTTCTGGGTCCGGGACACCGGCATCGGCATCGCCGAGGAAGATTTCGCCAATCTCGGCAAGCCGTTCATGCAGATCCAGAACGACTATACCCGCCGTTTCGAAGGCACCGGGCTCGGGCTTTCGCTGGTGAAGGGGCTGGTGGCGCTGCACGAGGGCACCATGTCGATCGAAAGCATGCCGGGCGAGGGCACCACGGTGACGATCAGCCTTCCCGTGAACGGCCCGACGGGCCGCTCGGCGGAGAAGGCCGGCGTGGTGCCGATGTCCGCAGTCAAAGCCAAGGCGGACGGTGGCAAAGGGGAGAGCAATGGGTCGCTCCGCAAAACAGCCTAGGGCGGTCAAACGCCGCGGCAATGCCTTCGAGCACGGAGCGATGGCGCTGGGCAGCCTGATCTCGCGCAATCCTGTTGTGGTCGGCGGCTCCACCGCGTTCCTGGTGACGCTGTTCTACGTCTCGGCGAACGCGCTTTGGTACCAGCCTTTTCCGCATGCCGGCGCGTTTTTCGCCACGAGGAGTATCGAGCGCTTTCCCCGGGCGGACAGCGACGAGCCCGAAACCACCATCAATATCGTGCGTCCGGCCGCTGCGCCGATCAAGAGCGACCCGGTCGTCGAGCAGGTCCAGGGCATATTGAAGGATCTCGATTTCTATTCCGGCACCGTCGACGGGATTCCCGGACCGAATACGCGCAAGGCCATCCAGGCCTATCAGCAGAAGGTCGGATTAAATGCCTCCGGCGAGATCGACAGCGTTTTGCTGGATCAACTGGGTGCCACGCCGACGACCGCAGCCGTGGTGCCGCATCCCGTGCCGCGGCCGGTCGAAACGGCCGCTGTTCCAACCGCCATTCCAGCGTCCGCACCGGCGAATGCGGTGGCGCAAACACCTGATCCCCGCATCGTCAAGATCCAGGCCGGACTGAAGGCGTTCGGCAATGACGACATGCGATTGGATGGCGTCGTCGGCGCGCGCACCAAGGCCGCGATCAAGGAATTCCAGGCGCTGTTCGGCTTGCCGGAGACCGGCGAGCCCGACGAGATCGTCTACGTCAAGATGCGCGAGATCGGCCTGACCAACTAAGGGTCGAAACGGCCGCTCGCCGATCGCCTCGCAAAGACCGGTTACGGTCTTCTGGCCAATGCTGTAAGGACCGCCGCATGTCCAGGACTTCTCCATGCGGGTAACCACCGATCTGTGGGTGTCGGCGCTGTTGCGCCGGGTTTTCAGCGCCGGCGGCTTTGCCGCCGTGGTCAAGCGCGGCGCGACGGAAGCCGGCGCGGTTTTCGTGCTGGCGCGGGGCAGGCAAGGGGAGATGGCGCTGTTCGGGCCGGCGCCGCAGACGAGTTACGATTCAGCCAGGCCGGACGACCGTTTTTTCAGCCTGCTTGGCGAAGGCGACGATGCCGCCATCGTCGACGCGCGGCTGGAGCGCGAGAAGAGATTCGATCCGGATATCTGGGTGGTCGAGATCGAGGCGGGCGCCATTCCCGTCGAGGAGCTTATCTCGGTCAAGGCGTCTTAACGGCAAGCCCTTCAGACGCGACGCGCCTTTGGGGTGGCGGTCATATCGGCGCTGTTCGGCTTGCGCAGGTCGGCATTTGCGGCGACGCGCTCAGGCTTGCGAACGATTTTCGACACGGTCTCGGCCTTCCAGCCGCGGAGCCTGTCCAACGCCGCGTCGCGGTGCAGCAGGCGGTAGCGGTCGAGGAAGATGCGGATCGCCTGCGGGTGCGGAAACTCGGTCGGATAGATGGCGGCCGTGATCAGGAACGCCTTGTCTTCGCTGAGGTCGAGCGCCCGCAAGGCGGCCAGCAGCGGTGTGTAATTGTGGCTCGCGGTGAGCGTCCGCGCCGTTGAAAAATCGACTTCGAGCGCATCGGCGAGCGCTGTCTGGAAGAATGCCGCATTGCCGGTCAGCGCGGTCTCGCGCAGATTGACATAGGTTTGTGGCTCGACGAACGGACTGATGGAAGCGCCGCTCTCGGCGCGCATCATGGATCGCAACCGGCGGCGTACAGTTTCAGCGGCATCGGAAGCCTCTTGCCTGTTGACCTCGCCCGCAACCACTTCGGCGTTTTCGGACGCGGCTTTGGCGGTTGTTTCCGGCTGCTGCTGCGACCGCACCAGCGTCGGCCTTTCGAGCACTTTGATGAGATCCGCGATCGTCTGATTGAGATCCTTGCGGCGGGCAATGGCACGGGCATGCGGCAGGCCGTGACGTCCGATCAGCGCGATCAGGTCGACGTCGCTGAGGGCGCGCGAGCGGATCAGCAGCGGAGCGGCGATGTCGACCCGCTCCTGGCAAAGCCGCCGCACCAGCGCGGCGGGTGCATATTCGCATTCGGAAAGGGCAGCCGCGACGTAGCGGCGCGATTCGACCGAGACATTCTCGAAAAGCGGCAGCGTCAGGTCTTCGAGCTGCGCGATCTCCCGGCGCGAAGGCCGGGTGAGCGAGCAGAACGCCGATACCGCGGCGCGAAACAGCCTTTCGGCCTTTCCCGATTCAGCTCCTGCTGCGATTTGCCTGAAATCCGAAGCTGACACGAAGGATACGCCCGACACTCGACACGATCTGGACAGCGCTCTGCCGGGCTGTACCGGTTTCGCGTTTCCCAAGAACAAAGATCAATTTAGCGGCGATCCGTTAGCGCTCCGTTAACCTACTGCCTTCTTAATCGACTATGGAGGCGTTGCGTTGTGCTCCGGGGCAACCGAGAGGAATACGCGAACCATGGGCATGGTACTGTCTTTCGTGCCGCGAACGGCGGCAACCAATCGAGCACAACAAACCGCGCCGGCGGCAGTGATCATCTTTCCCGGGGTGCGCTACGAACAGCGGCCGCTGACCGGCGAAACGCGGCCGGCCGGCCCCGACAAGCCGGGACCTTCGGGAACATTGCCGGTACCGCATCACTGAGCATCGGAACCGGCTTAAAAATCCTGCAGTTCGCAGGAACTCTGTTCGAGAAACCACGAGACGATCGGCTTCCAGCTGTCGTCGGGCACGAACGAACGGATGACGAATACGCCTTCCTCTATCGGCGCCTCGACGAAGATGGCCCCTTGCAGTTCCTCGGGAAGATCCTTGCGGACCTCGATCATCTGGGCCGGCGTCAGCACAACGGTGTCGAGCATGCCTGCGGTCGCGCTGTGGTCGTTGAACGAGTAGATGTTGTGGCCGCCGCGGTCATAGACCGATATCGACCAGAACGGCACCTTGCCCGGCGCCTTGACCCGCACCATCCCCTCGGCAAGATCGAAACGGCATGCCGCCGCATAAAATAGCGGATCGACCGATTTCACCACCGGCGCGCCGCCGGCTTCCGCGTCGAGCCTGGTCATCTTGTAGAGATCCGAAGCCATGGCCAATCGCGACCAGGCGTCGCGTTCGGAGAACTCGGGGACGAGCAGCAGCACGATGATGTGCACGATGCCGGCGCCGAGCAGGCCGAGCAGCACGGCATGCAGCAGGCTACGCATTGCAGCCGACCTTCTGGATTTGTGGCAGCGTGACGTCCGAGAGACCGGTGCTGCTGGCGATCGGCGTGTCGTAGAACGTAAGCACCAAGTACATCTTGCCGGCGCCGCTGGTCAGCAGCCAGTTGCCGGGCGCTGGGCGGCTGCCGACGGAAATGACCACCGAATTGTCGGCCTGGCGCAGCACTTGATAGGACTGCAGCGCAGCCGGCCTCGGCTTGCCGGTCTCGACCACGCCAAGCGACTGGTCGGCGGCATAAAGCGTCCAGAACCGGGCGGTGGGAAAGCCGCCCGCGATCTTGTAGGCACATTGCCGCTGGAGCTGTTCGCCGCCGGAATCGCGCTCGGCTATGAAGGACAGTCCTTCCGCCTGTCCGAGCGCCAGCACGCCTTCGCGAGCCACGCGGGCCTTCGAATAGGGATCTGCCGTCGGCGTGCCGATATCGGGGAAGGCGGTCCATTGGCCGATCCTGATGGCGCCGACGCCATCCTGCAGCTTCAGTGCATACCAGACGCTGCCGCCACCGCCGACGACGGCGATGGCAAGCGAAAGCAGTGTCAGGAAGGCGTTCTTGAGCATGAGGAGGCAGGGAACCGAAGGCCGGGACTGAAAGATTGCCGCTCGGGGATATCGCGGCGCGGGGCCTTGTGGCAAGCGGCCCCGCGCAATTGGGCGTCACAGCGCCGAGAGGGTTTCCGGTGCAGCGGGCGCGTCGAGCACGGGTGCCGCCTGGAACAGCCTGGTCAGTTCCTTCAGGGTCTGGGTGGTCCGGCTGGACAGCACCGGCGGACGCTCGGCGGCGGCATCGGCAGCTGCCTGTTCGGCGTTCTTCTTTTCCGCTTCCTCGGCCTTGGCGGCAATTTCGGCATCGACGAAGGGGTGATCGAGGCCGGGAATCGGTCTGAGGTCGATATTCTGGTGCGCATAGACCATCAGCCGCTGCCACACCATGGCCGGCAGCGTGCCGCCGGTCATCTTGTTGGTCGCGGTGAAGTCGTCATTGCCGAGCCAGACGGCGGCCGTGTAGTTGCCGGTAAAGCCGACAAACCAGGCATCGCGGTAGGACTGGGTCGTGCCGGTCTTGCCGGCGACGACGATGTTTGGAAGGGCCGCGCGCCGGGCAGTGCCGATCACCGGCACCGCCGCCAGCATGGTGTTCATGTATTTGAGCGCCTGCTCCGACAGCACCCGATGCGGCGGCGGCGCATCCTTGGCGAAGTCGTAGACCACCTCGCCGGTACGGGTGAAGAGTTGGCTGACGCCGTGCCGGGTTCCGGCAAGGCCGTTCTGGGCAAATACGCTGTAACCCGTCGCCTGGTCCATCACGGTCATGCCCGACGTGCCGAGCACCATGGTCTTGTGCGATTCCAGCGGCGACTCGACGCCCATCGCCTCGGCCATGGCCTTGATCGGCTTGATGCCGAGATAATCCTTGGCCAGCCGCACCGGCACCGTGTTGATCGATTTGGCCATCGCCGTGATCAGCGTGACGTTGCCGGCCGACCCGCCATTGTAATTGTGGGGCGACCAGCTGCCCCAGGAGATGGGTCCGCCGGAAACCACCGAATCCGGCGTGAAGCCATGCTCCATCGCCGTCGCATAGACATAGGGCTTGAACGAGGAGCCGGTCTGGCGAAGCGCTTTGGTGGCGCGGTTGAACTGGCTGGCGCCGTAGTCGCGGCCGCCTACGATCGCCCTGACCGCGCCATTGGTCTCGATGACGACGATGGCGCCCTCGGTGACGTTGTATTCCTTGCCGAACTGGCGGAGGTGGAACTCCATCGATTCTTCGGCCGCCTTCTGGATGTTGGCGTCGAAGGTGGTGTGGGCGACAAGCGAGTGCGGGCCGCCTTTGGCGGCGATCTTCTTGACCTCGTCGAAGGCCCAGTCGAGGTAGTAGTCGGGGCTCTTCTGCTCGCCGCGGTCGACGATTTCGGCCGGGTGTAATCTTGCCTGCAGCACCTGGCCTTCGGTCATGAAGCCGGAATCGACCAGGTTGGACAGCACCACATTGGCCCGCGCCCGGGCGGCGGGCAGGTTTATGTGCGGCGCATATTTGGTCGGCGCCTTGAACAGGCCGGCCAGCATCGCCGCCTCGGCAAGGTTCAGGTCCTTGACGCTCTTGCCGAAATAGAAATCGGCTGCCGCCTCGATGCCGAAGGTGCCGCCGCCCATATAGGCGCGGTCGAGGTAAAGCTGCAGGATTTCCTTCTTCGACAGATTGGCTTCGAGCCACAGCGACAGGAAGGCTTCCTTGATCTTGCGCTCGAATGTCCGCTCATTGGTCAGGAACAGGTTCTTGGCCAGCTGCTGGGTGATGCTCGAGCCGCCCTGGACGACGGAATTTGCCCGCACATTCTCGAATATGGCGCGCGACAGGCCGAGCACATCGATGCCGTAATGGTCGAAGAAACGGCGGTCTTCGGTCGCCAGCACCGCCTTGATGACATGGTCGGGCATCTCGTCGACCGGCACCGAATCGCGCTGGATGATGCCGCGCTGGCCGATCTCGTTGCCGTAGCGGTCGAGGAAGGTGACGGCGAAGTCGCCTTGCGTGCGCCAGTCGCCGGCGGTTATCTGGAAGGCCGGCAAGGCCAGCGCCAAAAGGACGACGATGCCGCCGGCACCGAGCGTAAAGCCTTCACTCAACAGTTCGATCAGGCCGCGGCGCCAGCCGTCGACACGGAAACGCCGCGAGAAGATGGTCGCCGCTTCCCAGAACTGGCGCGCCCTGAAGCCGATTTCGTAGACCGAGGAATCAATCCACGCATCCACCGCCAGCAGCCTTGCGGCGATCGGACCTCTTCTCTTGCGTGGTTCCAAAGGACTGGCCATTCCAGGATCCGGCTGCGGCGATGCCGCCAACTGAGAAACCGCATGCCGGCAATTTCACGGCGGCGCGCCGCTATGACTATTCGTCCATTTTGGCGCTGCCTACAAGGGCGATGAAGGTTCCGCGCTTGCGCGAGGTGCCGAGCATTGGCAGTCGTCACATGGGACGCTTGTCCGCGATCTTTTTCGGGTCGCGGCCTATCATGCCGGCGTTGGCTTTCCTGTGCTTGTCGGCAAGCCTGCGAATGCGATCGAAGCGGCTTTCCTCGGCCACTTCGATTTTCGCCGCTGCCTTTGGCTTCGGGACGAATGCGATCATTGATCGATCTCCTTGCCGATGGTGCGCGCCGGGGAAGATACCCCGGCGGCTGTCTTTCAGGCTTGTTTCCGGCAGTGGCTGGTCAATAGCCGATGCCGCCGGGCGAAGCAGCGGCTTCCTTCGCCGGAACGTCGGTGATCATGGCTTCCGCCGTGATCAGAAGCGCCGCAATGGAGCCCGCGTCCTGCAGCGCCG
>NZ_JAMYMD010000043.1:0-46426 GCF_040318335.1 Mesorhizobium sp. M1182 | reverse complement strand
CCCGAGGATCTGATCGCATGTTCGAGACCCTCGACCGCGGCACGCTGCGCGGGCTGCGCGACCGCGCCATGCTGCTTTTGGGTTTCGCCGGCGGCCTTCGCCGATCCGAAATCGTCGGCCTCGACGTCGGCAGGGATCAGACCGAGGACGGGCGCGGCTGGGTCGAGATTTTTGCCGATAAGGGTCTGCTTGTCACATTGCGCGGCAAAACCGGCTGGCGCGAGGTCGAAATCGGCCGCGGCTCCTCCGACGCCACCTGCCCTGTGGTCGCTCTGCAGACCTGGCTAAGACTGGCGCGCATTGCGCACGGACCGCTGTTTCGGCGCGTTGCTGGTCAAGGCAGAGCCGTCGGTGCCGATCGCTTGAACGACCAGGAGGTCGCACGCCTGGTCAAGCGCACGGCGCTCGCCGCCGGCGTGCGTGGCGATCTGTCGGAGGGCGAACGCGGTCAAAAGTTTGCTGGCCATTCGCTGCGCGCCGGCCTCGCGTCCTCGGCCGAGGTCGACGAGCGCTATGTGCAAAAGCAGCTCGGTCACGCCTCGGCCGAGATGACGCGAAAGTATCAGCGCCGGCGCGATCGTTTCCGCGTCAATCTCACCAAGGCGTCCGGGCTCTGAAAAGCCCCCCTCCCCTGCCCCCGTTTTGTCCGCTGGGATGAGACGGTCAGATCTCAGGCGATAACAATTACCTCATCGAGCACAGCGAGCGCTGTGTCCAGACTATCGGCGGCCGACGCTTCGTAGTCAGGCATGATCATCAACTGCGTTATGGCACGGCCCACAAATTCCGGGTTTAGCTTTTCCAACCGATCCTTGGTCCGGGAGACCTGTTCCGGGAATGCGCGCAGATTGAAGCGAACAAATGACGAGGTCTCTTATCCCCGACACGAATAGCTCGCGATCTCATCGGGATTTCCCTTACCGCCATAGGCAGCTTGAGTGGGATAAGCGCAGATCGGCTGGTGCTTGCCGGGGAATGCCTTGCTGCCAGCCGCGAGAGAATCCGGAGCCTTGTCTTGGTTTATCCAGCCCTCGATGGCGGCCAAAGGATCAAAGTCGTCGAAGGCTTGGCCATCGCCGCAGTGGGTCATCCCCGGGATTATGAACATGCGCACGAAACGGCGAGTCGCTTCCAAATCGCCGCCGCTTGTGACCTCGACGACTTGCTTGTACCAGCGCACCAGATCGTTGGCGGAGAAGACCGGATCGGAAAGTCCCTGAAACAAGAGCAGCTTTCCACCGTGGGCAGCGAAGCTGGCGAGATACGTGCCGGTCGCATCATTGAGCTTGGCCGTATCCGCAACGCGTGTCGGATCCTTGTCGAAGTCGAACTTCAGGGGGTCAAAATTCGGCGCCGGGGGCGTCATGAAGTAGTATTGAAGCGAGCGGGCTCCCAGAACGATGTTATTTGCATCCGACTGGGAAGTGGGGGAATTGCCCAGCTTCCACATTCTCCAGTCCGCGCCCGCAACGCCCGTATCATATGGCCAATCGCTGTAAAGCTTTTCGCCATCGGAGCTTTCCGGACCCGCGAACGCGCGGCTCATGGCCTGCACTTGACCAGCCGTGAGGCAGCTGTCCGTCTTATCGCCTTGGCAGGACAGGACCTTTGGGTCGAACCGGCACTGCTGCCAGGCGTTGATGACGCCATCCTCAATGCCATCGCGGGCATCACAGGCAGCGAGAACCGTCTTGGCGACGATGTTCAGATCCTGCTGGGAGAAGGCGCGGGATAGAATGGGATGGCCGGCCTCATCCTTGGGAGCGATGCTCATGTACTGGCGAGTATCCCAGGCTTCGGCAATGTTGGCGGCACTGAGACGAAAACCCGGGCTACCTGCAACAATGCCGTCGAACTCGAGCGGATATCGCTGAGCCGCTATCAACGCCTCACGACCGCCATTCGAGCATCCCATGAACACCGACTTTTTCGGAGCCGCCCCATAGAACTTGGCAATCACCTGCTTCGAGACCGAAGTGACTTTGCCAATGGAGGCGTACGCAAAATCAATGCGTGCGGCTTGATCGACCCCGAAAGCCGGATCGGGGCTTGGGTGCCCGCCATCCATGCTTACAACAGTGTAGCCGCGCAAGAGCCCGGGAGCCGCGGTCGAGTTCCGGCAAGGAATGGTCCCGACGGCCGGCGCCAGGAAGCCATCAACTGCGCCGCCGCCCTGGAAAAGGAACATGTCGTTCCAGGTCGTCGGAAGACGCACCTCAAACCGGGTGCCATATGATTGACCATCGACCCCCTGGCGTTTCCCGATAACACCTCGGACAAGGCAGTGCCCGCCCACTTTTACCGCCTGAGGCGAGGCGCCGGTGAATGCAGTGAAGGGATCTGCGGGGATCTCCTGCGGCTTTTGAAGGCTAGCCTCGGTAAAGATCACGCTTGGAATTTTGAGCTTGGCGATGGACCGGCACGCCTGATCCGACGCGTTTGCCGCCAGTGCAGGCGCACATACACATATGATCGCCAACATCAGTGCCAGCGTGCACCCGCGGTCCCGCAGCTTGAGCCCGTTAGCCAAGAACATACCCATCCTCCCTGGATGCGCCCGATAGCCCGAAAGCTGATCGCATTGGTAGCTAGTTGTGAGCTTTCAGTAGGTTGTCCATCCGGTCCGAACCGGGAAAGCTGAGATTGTCGAAGCTTCAGTGACTCCAGGGGGACCGGATGAACATCCATAAGAATACCGGTCTGACGCCGCTCGGTCGAGAGCGGATTTTTTGCGCCTGGGCGCGCCGGCAGCACCTCGAGGTGTTGCCGCCTGATCCGCAGACCGTCGGCCTCTACATGTGCATCCAGAAAGGTTACAGGAGACAAGAAACCAAACTCTGTGGCGACGATCGAGCGCCGTCTCTCCTCCCTGGCGTGGAATTATACGCAGCGTGGCGAGCCGCTCGATCGAAAGGACCGCCATATCGCCACCGTGCCCGCCGGCATCCGTAACAGCCACGCAAAACCGTCTGTGCAGAATGAGGCCATACTTCCCGAAGACCTGATCGCCATGCTGGAGACGGTGCTCCGCAAGACCCATCAGGTCGCCCCAGGCCAGAGCAACCGGCTCGTCACCGGGGAGGACGAAACGGTCGACCACTCCGCTTGTTCGACTTGTGTTCGGGCGACTATCCCGGCTTCTATGCATCGCGCTTCGGCGCGGCGAGCTTTGTCCAACGCGCCAAGCCTTTGAACCGAATCGCTGTAGACGGAAGTCGCGGCGAGCTTCGCGTTGTTGATCGGAGCATCGAACCAGGCGTCGTATCCGCGGTAATCTGTTGGCGAGCGCGTCCTCAGCCGTTCGATCGCGGCCGTCTTTGCCGCAAACTATTATATGGCGGCCGCCGATGCCATTCGGGCGCGCAATATCTCAGGGGTTGAAGGATCGTCGATCAGTTTTCCGATGTCTTGGCGGGCCGCGATGATCTGCACATGACCCTGCAAAGATTGCGCGTAGTAGGAAATACTGGTGCAACTGGTCACCCCAGGCGTCAGGATAATCGTAGAACCAATCGAACGAATGCACGCATCGCGGTTTGCCTACAGCACTGCTCTCCTGTCCCGATAGCGCAAATTCGCGGTTACCTCCGGCCACGAACAGTCGGACCAATTTATTTGTAGGTTAGATCTTCGTCCTCGGCAAGATTGGCCAAGCGATGACTCGCTGCTGAATTGCCGGCCCGCGCGTGATGAGCGCGAAGGCGTCAGGTGCCCCCGCCGTCAAGACTCAAGCCGCAACGCAATCAGGCGGGAGTGCCTTCCGCTAGGTGGGGATGGACTGGCCGCCGAAGTCAGAAGCAGCAAGCCTGGAGCATAATGGAAGACCTCGACCATGTGAAGCAGGCCGTGAAGGGCGACCTAGCCTATTTGCAGCCACCTGCTCAAAGCCGCGACATGAAGCCAGCCGCCAGCCTGCTAGTCGACAGCAACCGTTCAGCTTGCTGCCGCCGACCGCTTGAAAACGATGGTCACCTTCGTCCCTTTGTTGGCGCTGGACTCGACGGCTAGCTGCGCCTTGGCGTTCTCGGTCAGCGATCGCGCGATCAGCGCTCCGAGCTTGCCTGGCTTGGGCCACATCTCGCCTTCCGGCAGGCCGATTCCGTCGTCCGCCACCGTAACCCGGCAGCCATCGCCATCGACGACGCTGTGCAGCATTATCGTGCCGCCGTCGCGCCCCCGGAAGGCATGCTTTAGTGAATTGGTCAGCAATTCGTTCACGACCAGCCCCGCCGGCATGGCGACGTTTATTGACACCGGATATGTATCCACCTTCATATCCAGCCGGATCCCCTCGACTGCATGCGAGCTCATCACCGCGGACGCTATCTGGCTGAGATACACACCAAGATCGACCTCCTCCTTCGGCTGGTCGGCCGTTAGCGTCTGGTAGAGGATCGCCAAAGCGTCGACGCGACCGGCGAGCCGCTCAAACCGTGTCCGGTCGGCCTCGGTAGCGTTGCGGCTTTCCAGCCGGATCAGTGCGGTGATCATCTGCAGGTTGTTCTTCACCCTGTGCTGCAGTTCGCGAAGCAGTATGTCGTTCTCGCTGACACGCTCCTCGGCCGAGCGCTGATCTCCCGCCTCGCCGTGAGCCGATACGTCGACCAGGGCCACCAGTCGGAAGCAAACCTTGCCGTTGTCGTCCTCTATCTCGTTCGAATAAACGTCGACAATCGCGGGTTTGTCCTCGCCGCGTTCCAGCCTGAAGGTGCCGACCAGATCGGTTCCTTCGACCACGGCCTCGGCTAGCGGCCTGTCCTTTTGGTGATGGAGGCCTGTGCCCAAAAGGGCCGCCCAGTTTTCTCGGGTGAGCCTTGCGGACGTCAGGCCTGACAATTTCTCGAATTCCGGATTGGCGTAGACCACGCGCTCTTCACCGGCAAGGTCCGAAACGGCAATGGCAATCGGCACCTGGTCAAGGAATTTCTTGAACTGTTCACTTTCCAGTGCGGTTGCAAGGTCAGGTGTATCAAGCAACTGCTCGACGGCCTCAGCCTTCTCTGAATCCGATGTCATTTGCGCGCCTGTTCTGTGCGGATGATATCAACAATGCGGCGAGCCCGCCATCGCCAAAACTGGAGCTGCATCTCACGTTTCGCATCACGCATCTGACAACCAGCTCTGCATAGCGTAACGGCCGCACGTCTAGCATTGCGACCGGCCGAAGGAGAGCGGCAAGGATCGGCTACAATCCAGGTGCCTGGAATCGAAGCGACCGGTCAAGTGGGTACGCTGCGGAAGATCGATAGAGCAGGCATTCAGGGAGAATGAGTTCGCGTGCCGGCCTCGGCGATACGTGCCGACACTGTCAACCTCATGACCGCATGCGGGCTGAAAGAGCAGCGCTTCGCTCCAGCGGTAATTCAGGCCGCTAGCTGCCTAACTGCGGCAAGCCCATCGATCGTGTATGTTGAGACGCTATTGCCGATGCCTAAATATCGAACCCGTCATGGCAATCGTTGTGACGGGAAGCGCTCGCTTATGGGCTGTGCTGGAATGCGCATGAAGTATACGCCTGTGCGCCGCTTCGTTGATCTCTTGGCCTTCGAGGAAGTCGTCAATCTCATCGTATGTGAGACCGGGACGAGGTTCTCCAGGTCGGCGGTCGGGATCTTTTCAACAAGATCAGACGGAGCGCCCAGACACACTGCCAAGGCGCGAACTCTGCGCTTGTTCAGCCCGGAAAGAGGAAGAATGTCTGCGGCACCATCGCCGAATTTGGTGAAGAAGCCCATCAAGGCCTCGGCTGCTTCGAAGCGACTTCTGAAAAAGAAGTGTGGGTTTGCTCTCATACCCTTTGCTGAAAAATGTTGTCATAGAGCGCATGGAATGCCACGCGCTTCGAATCGGAGTAGCCATCCGGGAAGCCTGAAGCCCCTTTGAAGCGCATGTCCGGCAGCTATTCATAGCGTGGATGACTTTGATCGAAACAAACGATTTCATAACTCTTCGGAAATCTTGCATGGACAAAAGCACGTCCGCACCGGTCACCCATCCAAAGGAGAAAATCTTCCATGCGCCCTGACGTGCAGTGGAGGTCGTGCCGAGAAGTGAGTTGCAACTGGCCGATCATGTCGGCGGTTCGACGCTAGTCGTCCCCAATGTTCCTGAGCTGCGAAGTCTTGCAGGCGAGCCAGCTGCCCAGCGCGATTCTGCTTGTGGCGGGCTTTTTGCCGCAGGCAGTCCGCTCGTTTGGGCAGCGGATTGGAGACCCGGCCGGCAGCGCTACCATACAACATCAGCGCACTTTACATCTACGCGGTATTGCCGGGCTTCCAGTCGGTGCCATGTTTGGCCGACGAATGACGCGATGCGGCCTCCTGCACAAGCGAAGGCGTTATCGGATGTGCGACCGGGAAGCAGGCGGACAGTGCAGCACATGTCAGTCGCCTGTGCGACGGTCTTTCGGGGAATGAAATCGGGCCAGTTCACGGCGCGGCATTATTCGTCAACAGCCGCCCCTTCGCAAGGATATAGGCAGCCCGCGTCACAAGTTCGTGCTGCAGATGAAAACGGCATCGCCGGCATGCAAGTCAGCAGCCGCTCAAGATTCGATGATCCAGCCAAGCTCTCGGCGTCATGGAACGGCAGGCGCCACGATCGAAGCATCTCATGTTGATTCAGGCGGACCCTTATGAGGCGTTCTTTGATGCCGGTGATGCCTGACAGGCGGTTGCAGCTGCAAGCGACAACGCGGCCTATTTAGTTGGAAACGGTCTGAGGCAGGCCAATTTGGCTTGCCCGTCACTATGTGGAGAAAGAAATGCTGTGTCTAGGAATTAGCGGCGGACTTGACCAAGTCCATGAAAACCGGTTCGAGCTTCGGAACGCCTTTATGCACGATGGCGCCGCGGTGCTCGTCCGAGACGGACGGGTGATAGCAGCCGTCGAAGAGGAACGCCTCAATCGGATGAAACACTCCAACAAGCTCCCAATTCGTTCGATTCAATACTGTCTGTCAGCGGCGGGGGTTCAGCTCAACGACATTGATCGTGTCGCGCTCTACGCCAGCGAGCCCTATGCCAACGCCATGCTTGAAGGTATGTCCGCATCCCACCCGGACATTCTCTCCATTCCGTTGGATGCTAAAACGTTGGTGCAGGATCTGTTAACGCGTGAGTTCGGCACTAAGTTGGACAGTTCGCGTATTTCATTCGTAAGTCATCATCAGGCGCACGCCGTGAGCGCCTTTGCAATGTCGGGCTTCGAACAAAGTCTCATTCTAGCGATTGATGGCTCTGGTGATTTCCTATCGGGCCTCTTGGCGGTAGGGTCTGGCACAGAAATTACGCAACTCGAGGCTTTCCCCGAGAACAATTCTCTTGGGCTGTTTTATCTCGAGACGATCCGCTATCTCGGCTACGGCTTGTTCGACGAGTATAAGGTAATGGGACTCGCGCCCTACGGCGACCCCGCTCCCTATCGCGAGCTCTTCGAGCAGTTCTACGAGCTCTCCGCCAACGGCGGTGGCTACCGTGTTCACCTCGACCGCATCGGTCCGGCGTTGCTCCGCAATATCGAGGTCAGGCGAAAGGGAATGCCCTTCACCCAGCAGCATCGAGATGTGAGTGCGTCACTGCAGGAAGCGCTTGAGCGGATCGTGTTCCACATTCTCCGGCATCACCGTGAGGCCACCGGCATGAAGCGGTTGTGCCTGGCGGGGGGGGTGGCCCACAACTGCACGATGAACGGTAAGCTGCTGTATTCAGGGCTTTTCGAAGACATTTTCGTGCAACCCGCGTCTCACGACGCTGGCTGCGCATTGGGAGCTGCGCTGATAGTCTCTAACGAGATGGGCCGCCCCGCGCCGTGTGAGCGACTGCAGGAGGTCTATTGGGGTCCTGATCTCGGGAGCGAGCGCGCCGTGCAACAGGAACTGAATGCATGGGCCGGACATCTCGAGGTTGAACGCTCTGATGACGTGGCAAGCAGTGCAGCCGACTGGATCGCCAACGGCGCCGTGATCGGCTGGGTGCAGGGTCGTTCGGAGTTTGGGCCACGTGCGCTGGGCAACCGCAGCATTCTTGCCGACCCTCGGCCCGCCGCAAACAAGGACCGGATCAATGCGATGGTCAAGAAGCGCGAAGGCTATCGGCCCTTCGCGCCATCTGTGCTGGAGGAGGATGCGAGCGAATTTTTCGACCTGCCGGACGGTAGGCACGAATTTCCATTCATGAATTTCGTCGTTCGCGTGCGTGACTCAAAGCGCGCCTTGCTCGGTGCCATCACGCACGTCGACGGTACCGCTCGCCTGCAAACAGTATCGCGCAACGCCAATCCCGCGTACTGGGAGGTCATCAATGCGTTCAAGAAGCGCACAGGCACTCCAATTCTGCTCAATACGTCCTTTAACAACAATGCCGAACCGATCGTGGATTCGGTTGCAGACGCGATTGCCACCTTTCTGACGACAGAGCTGGATGGACTTGTGGTCGGGCCCTTCCTGGTAAAAAAGCGGGCTGCAACGCTGCAGGATTGGACTGCGCTTGCGGTTTCGTTGCCGCCCTATGTGTCCCTCCATCAAACCCGCGCTTACAAAGCGCCAGATCGTCGGGAGACTCACTGCGAGATCAGCACGACCCACTTCAGCAGTGGCAGTGTACGAATTTCACACGACTTGTTTAATCTGCTGATGCGGATTGAGGGCGAAGCCATGTTGGGAGATCTCCTCAATACAATTGCGCCGGATCAGGCTAAGCGTGACGCTGTGATGGAGGGCCTGCGACGACTGTGGGAGCAGCGCCTCGTTCGGTTGCATCCCTCACAAGCTGCTCGCATGGATCAAGACTGCGATCAAACGCTGGACCAGCATAACAGGCTCTCAGCGTGATAGGGATGCCGCTATCCAAGCTCGGCGAATAAAGGTGTTCATCGACGGCGCCTGCCTGCTCACCGCTGGCAGGCGGTCGACTTCATCACAGGGTTGATTCGTCCACTTCATGTTGGACGACCCGGACGCGCAGAAAAAAGCGCCTGCGGCGGATCCTTTGTAACCACCATGATGCGGGACCACAGCGACAGGGCGTGCCGGAGACGGTCAATCCGGCCGGCGATGTCGTCGCCGGCGGCGACGGTCTCATTCAGGATCAGCATCGACCAAAGAGCGAGGCCACTGCCGTTATGCTCGAGATCTGGGGACGGCGGCTTGGCGAACGCCGTCTACTCGGCGTTTCTCGAACTCACTGCATGCAAGACCGTGACGAAGCCCTTCACATTGCGGGTCGGGACATAGCTGGCTTTCTTGGCGCGCTACCACCGCTAGAGATGCAGACTTCGCCCGACAGCTCCTGCTGGAGCGCGGCTTGGATCTGATGGCAGAATTCTTGCGGAGACGCGGACAAGTGGGGAGCACTCCAACCCTACACACGCGTCACTGGGCTATCAGTGTTGACCGTATAATCTTCGGAATGGCAATGGCATATTTTACAAAGCACGACGGCAATCAAATTATATACCGCAGCTGGGAAGAGCCGGAACAGTCAAGCGCAAGGATGAGAATTTTGGTCCTCAAGCTTGATCATGTCGGCGACTTTTGGATGTCTCTAGGGCCCCTAAAGGACCTTCGTCAGCGTTTTGCGCATGCCCACATTACGCTGGTGGTGGGAAGCTGGAACATCGCTACTGCAAAACAGTTCGACCTCGCCGACGATCACATTGCTTTTGACTTTTTTCCTCGCAACCCAAAAGTCAAAACACGCAAAGAAGCCGCCGACATAAGGCCGCTGCTGACCGGCGAGTTTGATCTTGCCATTGATATGCGTGTTCCGGAAGAAACAAGGCCCATCTTGCTTGAAGTCCCCGCCAGGCACCGTGCGGCGATAGTTGATCCGTACAGCATGCATCAGATCGATATTGCGATAGCGCCATTCAATCTGAAACTGCGCAGAACCATTTTCTACAAGCTGGTCCAAAAAATAGGGCTTGCTAACAAAATCCCCCGTAGATGGCTTGATTGGTTCATTGACCGTAAGCAGGTGCGTCTCCAGCATGTGTCAGAAATCCTCCTCTTTCTGGTCGCAAAGGCAGCTGCCTATTTCGAAAGCGGAGCGGGTCACCCACAGAATTCGACTACAGGCAATGCCCCGATTGTCGTGGCTCCGTTCTCCAATTCCAGCCTGCGAGATTGGCCGATTGAAAGTTTTGGCAAAGTTGTCGCTGCTCTTTCGACCCGTGGTGAGGTGGTCCTCGTTGGCCGTGGCGAATGCCTGGAAGCGCTTGAGGAGGTTGCGAAGATAGCTAGGGAACGTGGAGCCGCGAACATTCGGACGGCTGTCGACTTGTCAGAATTGGAATTCAATTGTCTCGTGAATTCGGCCGCGCTCGTCGTTTCGAACAATTCAGGCACCGGCCATGTCGCTGCCCAGCTTGGCCGCCCTACTATCGGCATTTTCACGGCGTCACATCTACCGGAGATTTGGGGGTTTCGAGGTCCCTTGGTCAGCATGCTTATGAGTGTTATTGAATGTCGCGGATGTGGTCTGGACCAAGTGCGGCATTGTCCGGTCAAAGTCCGATGCAAGTTCGACATCACGCCGGATCTCGTGATTGCCGAGGTAAACGCCTTGATGAATCATTGTAAGGGTACGGCACAAGCTTAGTGGCTCGCGGTCACCACAACCGCGATTGCCCGGACCGCAGTGGCGATGTCACATTGGCCGACAGGTGGCATAGAGCGGCGCCTGAGAATGAAAGTGCCGCCGCCCAGCCTTCATAGCCGTTCCTCCTTTGTGGCGTGACGGCCCGAAAGTCGCCATCGCGTCAGATGTTTATCAGGTTCGGGATAGCCGGGGCTCGTCCGGCGACAGTCATGGCAGCGACTTCGCTTCTGGACCCGCTCATCCGGCCGCCAAAAACAAATGCGCTTCCTAAGCCGTAATTGATCCGCCGGAGCTGACCAAAGCCACCTTGCTCTGGGTTGCGGCAATGGCGACTGGGGCGAGAAGCCGAGAAGAACCGATGCGGCGAGAAATCCTGAGACCATCCGCCACGAGACGTCGCCAGGGAACGTAGTATTGCGTTCCGCGTTACACTAACGTATATACGTCCGCAGCACAGGAGCGCGCCATGGCCACCACACCCACCAGGAAGGAAGCACCCGTCTCGATGCGGTTTCGCGACGATGATCTCACCATCATCGACCGCGGCGCGGAGCTGCTCGGCCTGTCGCGCACGGAGTTCATGCGGCGCGCCGCGCTGCACGAGGCGCAGGCGGCCATCCTCAACGAAACCGTCATCCGCGTGTCCCCGGAAGCCTATGACGCCTTCATGCAGGCGATCTCAGCACCGGCCGCTGCGCCCCCGGCGAAGGCGGCCGAGCGGCTGCGTCGGTCCCCGCCCTGGGACCGCTAGGTGGCGCTTTCAGGCATCGAACTCCTCGACCACGCACACCGCCTCGACAGCTTCGATTGCGGCAAGCCAGCGCTCAATGCTTGGCTGGCCGGCTTCGCGCGAACGAACCAGGCTCGCGGGTTTACCCGCGTCCTGGTCGTTCACGACGAGCGAACAGTCGTCGGGTATTACGGCCTCGCGCCGGGCGTGATCCAGCCAAATAGCGCACCGCGCGCCATCCGCACCGGACGCCCGCCCGATCCGATCCCCTGCCTGCTGATCGGACAACTCGCCGTCGACCACCGCTATGCCGGACAAGGCGTCGGTAGCGGCTTGGTCAAGGACGCGCTGTATCGCTGCGTCGCCGGCGCCGACATCGTCGGCGGCCGCGCGGTGGTGGTGCGGGCGATCGACGCCGAGGCAGAGCGCTACTGGCAGAGCTGGGGCTTCATTCCCGCGCGGGACAATCCGTCGGTGCTCATGCGCTCGATCCAGGACGTGAGCCTCTGGCTGGCCGACAATGGCCACTAGCTCCGCGCGCGTAGCGCCTCCGGAGCGGCAGGTCTGCGCGCCGGCCTGCCGCCGACCGGGCTCTAGTTGCGGCGTCCCGCCGCTCCCCGAGCCGGCTTCGCCGTCTCGGCGTTCGGGTGACCCCTCACGCAGGGCCAGAGGGAGACGGCGGTCAGAGCAAGGGAGCCCTGGAGAGAAGGGAAAGTCATGATGTCGATGATATTCATAGGGGGTTCACGCGAGATATTTGAGCTGCCGGAACCTGCCATCGCTCGGATCCGCCCAATCGTTGTTGCCGTGCACGGCGTGCTGATTGGCGACGCGTCTGGAGCCGATGCCGAGGCGCAGGGCCTGCTCGCGGGCTACGGCTACAAACATGTCGGGGTCTTCCATGCGGCCAAGGAACCCCGCAATGATCTGGGCGACTGGGCTGTACGCCGCCAAAGACCGGGAGATGGCGCGCGCCGATTTTGGGATGATAGTCTGGGACGGCGCATCACCCGGCACGGCCGTCAACGTGCTTCGGCTCGCCATGGCGAACAAGCCGAGGTCATCTACGATCTGGCCAGGGGCAGCATGGCGACTACGCACCATGTCGTCCCGGCGAGAAAGTCGTCATTGTCCGTGAGGGTGACCGCCGCCTCTACGGTGAGAATATTGATCGCCGGCAACTTATGGCGCCTGCCGACCTCAAATTCGTTGAAGTCGTGCGCCGGCGTGATCTTGACCGCGCCGCTGCCTTTCTCCGGATCAGAATACTCGTCCGCCACCACCGCGATCCTGCGGCCGACGATCGGCAGAGGATGAGGTTCTTGCCGACAAGATGCCGGAAACGCTCGTCGTCGGGATGCACCGCCGACCGCCATATCGCCCAGCATCGTCTCCGGGCGGGTCGTCGCCACGGTGATGAAGGTTTTAGGATTTTCCGGATCCAAAACCTCGCCCTCAACGGGGTAGCGGAAATGCCAGAGGTTGCCGTTGACCTCCTGCTGTTCGACCTCAAGGTCGGACTCGCGATCAAGAGCTTCGGGTCCCAGTTGACAAGCGCTTGTCCTTGTAGATCAGGCCTTTCCTTGTAGAGCGTGACGAACACTTCGAGCACCGCCTTGGATAGGCCCTCGTCCATGGTGAAACGTTCTCGGCTCCAGTCGGCCGAGGCCCCCAGCCGCTTCAACTGGTTGAAGATCGCGCCGCCGGATTCGGCTTTCCACTCCCAGACTTTCTCAATGAACTCGTCGCGCGTCAGGTCACGGCGGTGGATCTGCTTCTCCATAAGCTGGCGCTCGACCACCATCTGCGTGGCGATGCCGGCGTGATCCATGCCGGGCTGCCACAGCACGTTCTTGCCGCGCATGCGCTCGAAGCGCACCAGAATGTCCTGCAGCGTGTTGTTGAGCGCATGGCCATGTGCAGCGAGCCGGTGACGTTCGGTGGCGGGATGACGATGGTCAAGGCTTCCGCGCCCTCCTCGGCGCCTGCGCCGACACGAAACGTCTTTTACAAGCGTATTATGTTTTTTTGCGCATAGACCAACGAGTTGAACGGCGGCCCCATGAATCGCCGATGTGTAGGTCGGGCAAAGGCGCCCACCAGCTCGTACTTGTCAAGACGATGCCACCCTTGATCTTGCACCCGCCTCCGATACCAGCGATGCACTGCGTCGTATGCTCATGCCTGTCAGGATGGGATGGGCGCTGCTAGCACCGTGGCAGTTTGACAACCCGGCCATCGGGGCGGTAGCACCGTCCAAGGCCAAGAGTCGCAGGGCAGACCGCACCCCATCGGGCTGCGCGACCCAGACCAGCTGACGCCCAACTGGCACACTCATCGCGCATCGGCACCGTGGATGCGACATCTACTTTGTTGCGAGCGCGATATCGGAACTTGGTTGTGACGCCGCTGTGCGTAAGCGCACCGCTGTCAGCGAGTGAGTGAGTGAAAGAACTACGTGGTGGAGGTGAGAAGTCATGCGGCGTCAAGATTCCCCGCCCTTTGCGGCAAACACACTGATCCCTCTTCAGAATCCGGTCTTTCGTTCGATCTGGACAGCCACGCAGATATCCAGCCTTGGCTGGCTGGTGCAGAGCGTGGCTGTAAGCTGGCTTATGGCAACGATTTCAGCCTCCGATCTGATGGTTGCGCTCGTGCAGGCTGCATCGACACTGCCCGCCTTCTTCTTGTCGATCCTTGCTGGAGCGATTGCAGACAGCTTCAGCCGCCGCGGCGTGATGCTTGCCGGACATTGCCTGATCGCACTGGCATCCACGGCGCTGGCTCTCTCTGTTGGACTCGGCTTTGTCAGTCCATGGCTGATCTTGGGACTGAGTTTCTTGGCGGGATGCGGCTTTGCCTTGAATGATCCAGCCTGGCACGCCTCGGTCGGCGACATCCTGGAAAAGCGCGACATACCCGCTGCAGTGACGCTGATGTCGGTGGGGTACAACGTGGTTCGGAGCATAGGACCGGCGCTGGGCGGTGTAATTTTGGCTTTGCTGGGCCCCCTTACGGCTTTCGCCTTCGCTGCGCTGACCGACCTGGTCCCGTTGAGCGCTGTGCTGCGCTCCAAGTGGCAAGTTCGCTCTTCGCCTCTTCCGCGCGAGCGGATGACGACGGCCATTCATGATGGCATGCGCTTCACGGCAATCTCCTCGGAGATCAGAGTGGCGATCGTGCGCGCAACCCTGTTCGGGCTGTCAAGCATCTCGATCCTTGCTCTGCTCCCCCTCGTGGTTCGCGACCAACTGGCGGGGGGGCCAATTGTTTACGGCGTCCTGTTAGCCGGCTTCGGCACAGGCGCCTTCATCGCGGGCATTGGCAATAGCTACTTGCGACGCATCACGTCCCAAAATCGATTGATCACGCTCGCATCCGTTGCTTGCGCAACGTGTTGCCTTTTACTGGCTCTCACATCATCGGTGGCTGTAGCAGCGATCGCGCTTGCAATCGCTGGCGCAGGCTGGGTTGTCACCTGGACCGGAACCGACGTGTGTGTGCAGTTGGCAAGCCCAAGGTGGGTCGTTGGTCGCACCCTGTCGATCTATTACGCCCTGACCTACGGCGGCATGGCAGCGGGCAGCTGGATCTGGGGTGCTGTCGCGCAGTACTATTCCCTGACGTGGGCTTTGGAAGGTGCTGCAGCGGCGCTGTTGCTGGTTGCAGCCGTGGGAAAGCTATTGCCGGTACGGCTATGGGAGGAATCGGATCAAGGGGCCTTCGACTTCAGGCCACCAGAACTGGCCCTCGATTTGAAGCCCAGGAGCGGCCCGATCGTGATCAAGGTGGAGTACTCGATACCCGAGGAGAATATCGAGGAATTTCTGAGCTGCATGCGCGAAAGGCGGCGCGTTCAGAGCCGTGCCGGTGCGCGGGACTGGACCCTCCAGCGCGATCTTCAGAACTCGACTCTTTGGACCGAGACATTCCGCACGCCGACATGGACGGACTATCTTCGTCTAAACCATCGGCTAACGGTGACTGACAGGGAGGTAGGCGAGCGCCTTGCCGCTCTGCAGGTCGGTGATTCTCCTCCTCGTCTCTCACTTTCGATCGAGCGGTCGACAAGCCCCGCCCCCGGCAGCCAAGTCCAGCCCGTGCCCTTTGTATCGCGCCCGTAAGGAAACCAGTAACTTTTCTGGGTTCGGACACGGGAATGGCCGAGACCTACTCCATCTTTAGTCGGGACTGCCCGGATTGCCATACGTTGCGGCCGGTTGGCGAGCATGAGGATTTGTGTGGCACGTACGTCCACCACGGGCCCATGTCCAGCCCCACCGCCTCTGCCATCAGATCGGCTTGGGCACGGGTTCAGGTCGCCTGTCCCCCTGCATCGTGGCGAGCAGCGCGAGCAAGGGGGCGGAGGGGCGGGCGGAGGGGTCTCCCCGGTCTGCACGGAGCGAAGCAGGCAGACGGAGGAATCCGCCAGCGGCGACTTGCAGGGAGAGGGCCGCGCGCCTCTTTCTCTCCCTCACAAAACGTGCCACCAAGCACGTCACGTCGGCGCAGCCGTGCCCCAGAGCCGGCCGCAACAAAGAAGGCCCGCAAGGCGGAAGCATCGAAATGTCCGCCAGCGGGACCAATTCAGTTCGGTGCTGGAGAAAGCGGTTCAACAGGGCGGCCGTAGGAGCACCAGCATAGCGCCGTCGCCAGGCGCGATGCGGACCGACAGCCCCGACGAAGGGCGCTGATTGATCGACTGAAATTGGATCGGGTCATTTTATCAGCTGACATAATCCATGAATTTTTCACGATGCTTCAGCGCGCGCCTCACGACGCGCCGGGCAGCTTGGCCAGCATCCGCACTGGCCGATCTTGCGCTGCCTGCGATCGCCTCCTGATAGCATAGAGCAAGACCTTCTTGAAATCAGCCTGTGCCGGCAATTTTGTCGTAAAGCTCATGGTGGCGACTGCCGCATGCGCGCAGGACAGCCGGCAGATCGCGCACCTTGGCGATCAATCCTGCCATTCGGCCGTCGTTCTTCTTTATTCCAATCGAGATCGCAATCAGGTCCGGCCGGTCACGCAGTGAAGTGTTCTCCCTTCGAGCAGCCAGGTCGGCGCCGCTCAGAATCTTCGACGAGCGCGCCAGGACAGCATCGATCTCCGCAAATTTTTGCCCGGAGATCGTCCTCACATCATCATGGCCTCGGCCTCAACCGGGCCGGTGCCCTCCGCCTTTACGGTTTTTTGTCCCGACGCTCGGGTCGCGCCGCCCGGCCCGGTCAAGGCCAAAAAAATCGTCGCGGCTGAGCGCCCACTCCGGCTTCTGCCAAATATTCGTCGGCGGGTTCGCAGCACCGCGGGCGCACGGGTGAGCTCGTGGGTGGAGTGCGGATGGAAGTAGGCGATGCACATCGTCACCAGCACCTCAGATTGTGTGAGGTCCACGGTTCGCTCGCCGACGGGCGCGCGTATGGCGTCGGTATACGCAGGGGGGGTCCGTCGCCTTGGCCTCAGTTTCGGGGGAATGGCAAGCCCTGGTCGGCGCGGCGCTGAGTTGGGCGGAAAGATCGACGGCGCAACGCGGGGCTCCTGCGCGACGAGCAGGTTTTTCGCCCGGTCTGACCCGGCCTCGACTCCAGATGCCGCAATGACCGTCGGGCCCGCCGCGATTGATCGGGTCTCATGCCCAAAGCTGCCTCGGTGCCCAGTAGCGGCACCGTATGGCCCCAACCCAGCCAGTAAAGCGTCGGCGAGCCAGCATCTGAAGGTGCGGCCGAAGCGATGTCGCTCGGCGGTCATGATCGCGCCGGTCATCATGCCGCAGCGGAAAGCTGCCGAAGCTCGTCCGGCCAGGTCGCTGACCGCCTCGTCGTCACGGGCTCAGCGGGATGGGCTGGCAGTTCACGCCCGGCCAATAGCATCCGGCCCGCGGCGCCGACCTCGTCTCCCGGTCGTGTGAGCAGAAGAACATCGCGAAGTGCGGCTTCATCCTCGACGCCGCGAGCCTGCTTCGCCGTACCGCGGCCGCCGAAAGCACCTAGGCGCTGTCACCAGGCGCCAGCCCACCTCTCTAGCTGGCGGACCATCGCATTGAGCGCGCCGATGGCCGGACCGGCAGTGATTGCAATGTCCTCAATGCGCCGCAACTGTTTGGGTCGGGGGCAACCCTGCGCAACCAGGCCGGCACCGCCGTTGTCGGCGCGGCTTCCGTGGCACCGGGAAGAGTGCCGTGGTGGCGCACGAGGGTTTTGGCTCAGAACCATGGAACACGATGGATGATCGCGGCGCTTTTGTAGAGCGAACGATAAGTCTTGCACGACCAGCCATTTATCCCTCGCCAATTCCATGCCGCGGGCAACCAGCAGGCGAACTCCGTCCGGACTGAGTACCCGTTTCAACGCGGGCAAAAGAAGTTGTATAGCCATGTCACGAAATGCTTGGTCCGCTTCTCTGCCGGCCGATGGTCCATGAAATCCCCTCCCCACCCATGACACCAGACACCTCCTTGCCAATATGCCGATCAAGCACCGGCCGCCATGGCACCAGCGTGAACTCGCGCGATTTCTCGATGACAGCGTATTTTCCGCCGGCGAGCTCGACGGAGCGGCGGAGCGTGCCTTCTATTCGACCTCCACTCTGGGCTTCAGAATAGGGCAGACCGAGTTCGTCAGACAGTTGACCGGCAACACGGTTCAGCTCACGTTGACGCAGGATCGAAAGCATGTTGGCGCGATAGACGATCCGGTCCTGCTCTTCCCGAGCAAGACCTTGCGCAATCAGCCACTGCCGCCGGCGGCCTTGCGCCTCTCGGACATCGCGGCCGAAACCAGAGCTGTGCAAGGCCTCCGGTGTGTCGGAAACCAGCTCTCGATCGAGCCAGGTGGCGCCGTCGAAGCTGACTTGTTGTTCCAGCAGCATTGATGAGAGCTTGTCAACCGTGACAGGCTCGGCCCCGGCCCGCTGACGCTCGTAGTCAGACACACGGTCGAGATGATCCGGTGCGACGATCCAGGTGCCGTCCGGCTCGCGCTCGACACGACCGGTCGCCCGGCGGATCGCCTCCAGTCGCCGCACGTGCGTTTCGGCAAAGCGTTCGGTGGCCGACGGGTCATGCTTGAGATGGATATCGATGCTGTAGCGCCCGTCATGGGCCGTGGCGATCTCGGCAATTGTGCGGTCGACTTGCCTTGGCCCGGTGTCCCTCGGCGTGACCCGCACTATGCAGCCCTCTGGCGTCGGTTGGGTGGCCTCGCCTTTGCCGATATCGACATAGTGGCTTTTGCCGTCCACGCCGTCGACGACGAGGTAATGGCGGTCAGTGATTTCGTCGGCCAGGCCGCGCGCAACGATGCGGCCGACGACAGGCTGCATCGGCTCTGCAGATCGATCATGGACAACATAGTCGGCGGCACTGCGGGCGAGCCCCTTGCCGGTCAGTTCGCGGTGCATGGTCTTGATGATGTCGCCCCGCTCGCCGATGCGGCGCAGCGTCGCTTCAAGCTCGCCATCAAGGCGCCAGCGGCCCGAGCCGACTTCCTCAGCCAGACCCATCCGCTCGAGCTTGCGCAGGCGCCCCTGGTGCAGCGTCTGGCGAAACGTGTCTCGGCTGGCCGGTGAGACATGCCCGTCATCGTCGCGCAGGCGGAGCAGCTGCCGATCGATGCTGGTGAAGCGTTCCCGCTCCATTTCCTGGCGCAGGCGTTGCTCGATCTCGCGGTCCGTTCTCGGGCCAAGGTCGAGGCTGACCAGCTCGGCCGCCCGTTCACGGATTCCAGACGAGATGTAGTCCCGCGCGATGACGAGGTTTTCGCCGCGCTCGTCCTTGCCGCGGACGATAATATGGGCATGCGGATGACCAGTGTTGAAATGATCGACGGCCACCCAGTCGAGCCTAGTGCCGAGGTCTTCTTCCATCTGCGCCATGAGGCGCCGCGTGAGCGGCTTCAGGTCATCATACTCGATGCCGTCTTCAGGGGCGACGATGAAGCGGAACTGATGCCGGTCGCCATCGGCACGATCGATGAAGGCCTTGCCATCGACGCGGTCGCTGTCGGCGCTATAGAGCTCGCCAGGCTCGCCTTCGCGGGTCACGCCGTCGCGCTGGAGGTAGCGAAGGTGTGCACGTGCCCCGTCAACACCCTTGCCGGCCAGCTTGACGATACGCGCCTTGACGACGGCGCGCCGCTGCCGAAACGCCGCGTGGGGGTCGCGCGCTCTGAGAACGGCGGCAGCAGCCCCGCCGCGCCCCGCCCGGCTTCCGATGAAGCGGCCACGGCGACCGCTGCCCCCGCCGGCTCGGTTGATCGCGGCGCGGATCTGGCCGGCGAAACGCTTGCCTGCCTTCGAGCCGCGCGATCCGATTTTGCCCAGGCTCGGCTTGAACTCTTCATCTTGCATTGAGCCTCCTAGTAATCTTAGGCAAAATCAGAGACTTGCCGGCAGCAGCTCTCCTGACGCTGAAGGCAGCCTCCGTGAAAAACGATGTGCAGACAAAGACTTCGCCGCCTCCAGGAGGCGATGCCTTTATCTTGCCTTCCGCGGACCTGCCTCCCTGCCTCCCTGCCCCGCCCGACCCACGGTACCCCTGCCCTCACCTGCGATCCGGCCGGCCTGACCTTGCTCGCTCCGATCCGAGCGGCACCACGATTTGGCCATTCGGATCGGTCGCGGAAACACCGTTTCGCAGGAAAAACAGCGACTGCCCGGACGGGATTTCCGGCGCTTTTCCGGAACGGGATTTGCCGGTGAACGCGTCCATGTCGGCGGCCGAGATCCCCGCCGCCTTGAGCTCTTCCAGATACGAAACCGTCTCGCTGGGCAGCGGTCGCCCACGCTGCAAATGCTGTTCGTAGCGGTCCGGCCCAGCGTTATAGGCGGCAAACAGGCCGGGAAAGCCGAAGCGGTCATACATGGCGTGCAGATAGGCAGTGCCTGCCAGAATGTTGTCGCGAGGGTCGTGCGGATCGGCCCCCAGGCCAAACTCTGCGCGCATCTCCTCGTAGGTGCCGGGCATCACCTGTATGAGGCCAATGGCGCCGGCGTGTGAGGCGATCGGCCGCCCGTCCAGCATTGTCTGCCCCCGGCTTTCGGCATCCATGACGGCATAAATCCAGGGCTGTGGAATGCTGAAACGCCGGCTTGCTTCGGCCACCAACGGCTGCCATCTTGCCAGCTGCGGACCACGGGAGATGGCGGCCGGCTGAGCGTCGGTCGCGGCGGAACAGGCGCACGGCGCTATCGCGACCATGCCCAGCATCAGGAGGGTTACTCGGTCCATAGCGGCACGAGCCTCCCGGCAATATTTTCGGCCGGCACCGGCCCGAAATAGCGGCTGTCGAAGGAGTGATTTCTATCGTTGCCGAGCAGGAAAACCTCGTCGGCGGCGAGCTTGCGGCAGGCATTCCACCAAGGCAGCGGACGGTGCTGCGTGTCGGTTGCCAGCCGGCGCGCGACAATCTCGCCGCCGATCATGATGGCGTCGCCGAAGGCGCAGACATGCTCGCCAGGCAGCGCGGCAAGGCGCTTGACCAGCGGCACGTTGCTGGGCAGATAGAAGCGTTCGGCGGCGAGATCGGCGACCGGTTTTGGCGGGCGGACGAGCACCAGATCGCCACGAGCCGGTGATCCGGACGCGACGCGATAGAGGCCGACCGGCGCACTGGCCGAGGCGTTCCAGACCAGCCAGGGCGATGGGTTGTCGAAAGCGGCGAAGCCGATCAGGCCGAGGCCTATTGTGGCCAGGGCGATCGTCTTGCGCGCCCGAATGCGCCGCAGATGGCTGCCGATCAGACGGATAGTGGGACGCCGGCTCATGAGCGGCCTCCCGCACCGGCCGAGCCGGAATCGTGGCCGCCATCCTCGGGCCTGGTCTCCTGCGCGCGCCCTTTCGACCAGTCGTCGAGCTCGTCGATGTGATACCGAACATAGCGGCCGTGCTTGCGGAATTGCGGGCCGCCGCCTTTGAGCCGCATCTTCTCCAGGGTGCGCTGGGACAGCCCGATATAGAAGGCGGCCTGCGCGGTGTTGAGAAACGGACTGCCCTTCTTGGCGCGGGCCGCGCGTTCGTTTTCGTCGTCCATGATGGTCCTCGTTTCGTTACGGACAAGCGAAGGCGAGGATCGGCGAGCGAGATCGTTTTGGGGACGGGCGAAGAGTGGGGGGCGAGTTTTCGCCGCCCCTTCTTGAGAAGAGCCCCGCGCCGGTTGCGGCGCGAGGCTCGAGGCAGGCGGTTCAGTCGACCGGGTTCCAGATGATGGCGTATGTGTCGTCATCATCCTGGCCGGCGGCGCGGCCGAGATTGGCGTAGAGCTTGCGCGGGCCGAACTCCGGGGCGGCAATCGACAGGCTCACATAGTCCTTGCCGGAGGTCTCGCCGGTGCGGATCCAGCCGGCCCCTACTTCGACCCCTTGCGTCAGCACCCGGAAGTCGGGATGGGTGTCGGCGCTCTTTGCCTGATTGGGCACGATGTCGATGTCGGCGCGGACGCTGAGCGTCTTGAGCTGGCCCTTGTAGCCGCCGTTTTCCTGTTTGGTGACGTATCCGATCGCGGTCATTTTCAGTCTCCTTTTTGGTGCTCGCCGGGGACCATTCCCCTGCGATGGCGAGACCGTGATGGGCGCGTCCGGACCGCGGAACCGGGACGGCCGCAGCGATAGCGGAGGACCCGAGCGGACAGCTTTTTTGAAGCGAAGCGGCGCGAGGAAGCCGCCGCAGGCGGCGGGGAAAAAAGCTGCTGGCGAGGGTTTCGGGCGGGCCGGATCCGCCCATAGGTCGTCAAGCCAGCCGCAGGGGAATGGTCCCTGAGACACATGGAGACAGGTGGCGCGATCGGTGACACAAGGAGCCGGCGGCAATGCAGGGGGCTGGCTGCGCGGGCTCTGTCGGCAACCGGATCGGACAATTGGACCCATGCGCGGAGCGCCTCGGCAAGCAACCCGGCGCGGTGCAGGGCTGCCGAAATGGGGGCGAGTTGGCGTCGGGATTTCTCGCGCAAGGCACTGGCTCGACAAGACGACCAATCGGCAGCCGACGCGGCCCGGAGCGGCGCGCGCGACCTGAGCGGCGGCACTCGAGAGAACCGCCGCTTGAGGCTGATCGGTTCATTCGCGCACGAACAGCGGCTGCATTTGTGCCCACTGATCGGCGGTGCGGAAGCCGCCGCGGCTGGTGTAGCTTTCGGCTGGGAATTCCATCCAGCGCGGCAGCCAGGCCTCGACCTTCTGGCGGCCATTCTCGCCCGCCAGGAAGTCGCGGATGATCTTCTTTTGCGTCTTGACCTTCTCGGCGACATTGCCATCCGCGACCAGCTTGCCGCCGACCTCGGCCAGCATCGAATTGGCGATTTCCTTGTCGCGCAAGAGGTCGAAGAAGGCGTCGTCCGGTTGCCACCATGCGCCCATATCGACATTCAGATGGTTGCCGAGCGCCTCGATGACGGCGCTGCCGGCTGCAAGCGTATCGGCCATGACAAGGGTGAGAACGCGCATGACATCGTCGTCGCAGAGCGCCAAGAGGCGCGCGAACACGCCGGCGATAGCAAAGGCGTCGCCATCGCCGCCGGCGACCACGCCATCCTCATCCGGTGATCCGAGCAGGGCCAACACTTCGCGCCGTTTTTTGCCGAATGCAGCTTCAGCCTTGCAGCCGGCAAGGCTGGCAGTCACCGTCTCGTTGGCCGCGCGCTGTGGCTCACGGCGCACCAGCCACAAGCCGGAACCGGTGATGGCGTGCGCCACCACGAGTCGCAGCGCCACGGCGGGATGGTCGAGCATGGCCGCGCGCACGGCCGCATGGCGATGCAGATCGACATAGTTCTGCATCGGGCCGGTGAGTTCGGGGCGCGGCGGCTTGGCGGCTGTTTCTTCTTGCTCACCGCCCTCGCGGGCGCGGCGGGCTTCCTTGCGTGACAGCCAGCCCTCGTGACACTCGACCTCGCCGCGATGCGAGACAGTGATGACGACCTTGCCGCCCTTCTTCTTCGGGGTCTTCTCGTGGTCCCATGGGTGGAAATACTGGCCCGGTTCCAGCAGCACCACCTCGCTCCAGCCGTCGTTGAGATAGGTGTCGCGTCTGGCAGCAATCGCTTCGTTCTGCTTTTGCCAGAACAGGTCGGCATCGGCGAAATAGCTGTCCTCGCCGAACAGGTCCGAGGTGATCAGGCCGGGATATTCGTCGATGGCAAACAGCGCCACCTTGGTGGAAATCGACTGGCCGCCGAACAGCCATTGCTTCAATTGAAAGCCACGCGGCGCGTATTGATCGGGATCGGCACAGAGTGCCAGCCAGTCCTTCTGCTGCGCCTTGGACGCCATGGTGAGATGGCGCACCGTCTCGGTATCGATCTCCTCGCGCCGGTAGGCTTCGCGGATTTTGGGCAAGAGGTCGCCAAGTGCCAGAATGCGTTTGACCTTCAGGTCAGTGATGCCGAAGGTCGCAGCGATATCGGGAACGGTGCGGCCTTGCCTGACGAGCCGCGAAAACGTCTCCCATTGCGATACTTCGTCAGGATCGAGGCGGGCGAGGTTTTCGATCAGCGAAGCTTCCAGCGCATCGGCGTCATCACCGTCCTCCATGATGGCGCAGGGCAAGGGATCGCCTTCGCCGCGCTCGTCGGCAAGCGATTTCGCGGCGAAATAGCGCCGCCTGCCGGCAACGATCTCGAAGGTTTCCGGTTGGCCGTTGGGCCGCACAAGGAGAGGCACCAGCACGCCGCGCGCACGCACTGACGGCAGGATGTCGGATATGTCGGGCGCGCGTTTTCCATGGCGCATGTTGAGCGCGGAAATATTGAGCTGATCCAAGGGGATGTGGGCAAGCTGCATGGTTACTCTCTTTCGCTTTGGTTGAGGTTGTCCCGCCAGAGGCCGAAGGCCGGCGCGGCGGGACGGTTTTTGCGCCTATCGGCGCTGCTGTTCCGCCGTGTCGGGCGGAAGCTCGGAATGGGGCTTTGAAAGGGCGTCTGCTGCCTGCCGCAGAAGTCGCTCGGCCTCGGTGATGTGGCGGCAAATGCGGGCGGCTTCGGCATAGACGGAGAGCGGAAAGCGCGCCTGGAAATGCAGGTCGCGCTCTATGCCGAGGCCAAGCGGACCTTTTACGGATGCAAGCTCGGCCAGACTGACGCTGCCGAGTTCGGGGAAGCCGAAGCCGAGATCGCAAAGGCCGAACAGCGTGTCGCCATCGGCGTCGAGTTCGGTCAAAAGCCACGTGGCGGCACCTGTGGGATTAAACAGTTTCACAACGGGAAAATGGTCAATGTCGGCGTCGGCGGCGCCATTGGCGAGCAGTCGTGCGCGCAGTCGATCAGTGATCAGGATCATGGAAAGACTCCTTGTCAGAACAGGTCGAGTTGATTTCTGCTGGCTTCATCGAAGAGGCCGAAATCGAGCGGCTTTTGCGCCGCGCGCGGACACATCGGCGCGTCCATCAGAAGGGTGAGCCGATCGCGCGTGGTTATCGGCCGAACACCGGGAATGAGCATGCTCGCCTTCCGGCGTCGGCTCGGTCGCGGTCAGTTGAGGATCGCGCATCGTCATGCCGCAATCCCTTCCTGCGCCTCGCCTTCGGCATCGGCCTGAAGGCCAAGCAGGAAATCGGCGGCCTTGGAGGCAAGACTGGCGGCACGGAAGATGGCGCGGTTGTCCTCGCGCAGCACCTTCAGCCATGAGCCGACGTAATCGGCATGACGCACGGTCGGCTCGATACCGAGATTGCTGCAGACGAAGGCGGCAGTGATTTCGGCGACCAATTCTTCACGCGCGTAAGCCTTGGAGCCGAACGAGCCGGAGAGGTCGCGAGCAAGCCGCGTCGGGTGGCCGGTCCAGTGGCCAAGCTCGTGAAAGCAGGTCCGGTAATAGTCGATCTGGTGATGGAACGCCGGCTGCGGCGGCACCTGAATGTGGTCGCTGCCCAGCATGTAGAAAGCGCGATCGCCGCCGACCCTGAAATCCGCACCGCTGGCGCGAATGAGCGTCTCGGCCTGCGGCACGATCTCGCACTGAGGCAGCGGCTCGGCGGCGGCATAGAGGTCTTCCGGAAGATTATCGCACTGCGCGACATTGAAGACGGTGAAGCGCTTCAAAAAAGGCACGGCCTGTGGTTCATCGCCCTCGTGGCGTGCGCGCTCCTTCTCGTCCTTGGGGACAAAGCGGTCGGCATGCACGATGGTCGTGCCGCGCTCGCCCTTCCTGACATTGCCGCCAAGGACGAGCGCCTGCCGGAAGGTGAGCCAGTTCTGGCTGGGATAGCTGCGCTCGATGACCGCGCCCCACAGGATGAGGATATTGATTCCGGAATAGGTGCGCCCAGAGGATGCATTCCTCGGCAGGCCAAGGCCTGCCTTTGCGCTGCCCCATGGCTTGACCCATGGCACGGTGCCGCGCTCCAGCTCGGCAATGATGCGGTCGGTGATCTCCTGATAAAGGCTGGCGCCCGGGCGCCCGCCCTTGCCTGCGCCAGCCTCTGTGCTGGCACAACGCTTGCTGTTTGCATGCATCGTCTCATCCTCCGCTCGCCAATCGCCGCGCCTTTCCCCGGAAGCGGGGTGGGCGGCGAGTCGCGACCGGAAAGGCCCGCCGTGGTAGGCGGACCGCATCCGAAGGACCGGAACGAAGAGCAGGACCCTGAGCGGCACGCGAAGGGTTGCGGGCTGCCGCGGCGGGCCTAGAAGGGAGTGCCGCCCACCCCGCGCCACCGGGAAAGGCCAACAGACAAACCGCGCCGCCCGCAAGGGCGGCGGCCGTCTCAGCCCGAAGGGCTGCCCACGCCAAGGGGCGAAGCCGAATGGCCGAGACCGCCTGAGCTTGCCGAAGAAAAGCGGGCTCGGTTCACGAGCACCTGGTGCGCGTCGTCAGGCGCGCGGGCGCCCGCCAGGACGGCAGGCTGGACAGATTTTTCGAACGGATCGCGATAAATACTTCAAATGAATGCTGCACCGAAAACATGTGCAATGCAGCATTTTCGCAAGCATTTACCACGGACGCTCAGACCCGAGACTTCCGCCACCCAGCCTTGCGCGCGGCTTCCTCCGAACAAAACCAGCGCTCGCCTTTCAACAGGTTGATGCGCGTCTCCCAGTAATATTCCTGTCCGGGAACATGATAGATGCGCTCGCCCGTGTTGTAGCTGATATTGGCTTTGATGTTGCAGCCGAGAGCGGCAGGGCCGATTTCGAAGGCAAGAAAGCCAGCCAGGATTGTTCCACCAGCAACGATCTTTGCCCACAACGGAGCGTCCTTCGAACGATGGCACTCGCCATACCTGCGACGGTTGTACCGATTGTCTTGATAGCGATGGTTGCCCACGCCCCTTTTCCCCGAAGAGTGAATGCGACGTTTGCAGCCTGGAGTCTATAAGTCTGGTCTAATTCACCGGTCCTGTTCCGAACCATTGAATGAACGGCGCATCCTTACCGGTGATATCCTTCACCGTCTTCAACAGCGCTTCATGGGTGCGTTGGAGAGCCCGGTAATGGTTGCTGGTAGGTGATAGAAGCGGCTGGACGATGCTCTGGTGCAGCCGTTCCGCCTCCGCGAGAAAGCGCTCGATTTCAGCCTGTGAAAGCTGCTTGGAAAGTTTGGTCCTAGCCATTGCGATCTCCGTTGAGGAATTGCCCCACCTAGGATTATTATCCTATATCGGCATGGCTTGGTAAAGACCCACCCGCAGCGGAATGGCAGCTTGCCGAAGAAAAGCGCGCTCGGTTCACGGCACCCGCGCGAGCCGTTAGGCGCGCGGGCGCCCGCTAGGACCGCAGGCTGGACAGAATCTCGCACGGATCAGCGTCAAGCGCCGCAGTTAAGTCGAGAAACTCGATGACGTCGAGACGACGCTCTCCACCCTCGTACTTGGCCACGAAGGATTGGGGACGATCAAGCTTCTCGGCCACCTGCGCCTGAGTCAGGCCTTTGGCCTTGCGCAGGGAAACCAGCTGGGCCAGAAACCGCTGGTGGCGGGGCGATCGAAGAGACTTGGGCATGTAGGCGAACCGGTCGGGTAAAGACCGGATCAGCGACTAATCCCGGTTTCGGATTATCCCATTTTAGGATATGCTGCGTTGCATCCAGCGCTCAACAGCCGAGGCTCGCAACAGGCATGAATCGATCAATGGGAACAGATGAGACTCGAAGCTCAACTCTGTGTGACGAAGTCCCCTGGTCGGATAACCTCACGAGCTACGACAGGCAGCATTTCACGATCTACCTGCGGATCCTGGATGCCTGCGCCGACAACGCCAGCGAAGAGGAGATGGCCGATCTCATTCTCGGCATCGACCCGTCCATTGAACCGGTCCGCGCCCGCAAGGCTCTTCGCAGCCATATCGACCGTGCGAACTGGATGGTGACGACTGGCTACAAGGAACTGTTCGCCGGCTGACGCACAGCACGGACTGTCATGCTCTTCAAACAAGGACGTTCAGATACCCGCCATTCATGAGCGCACGGCTGCGAGAGACGGCGCGGCGGGAGCGGTCACAACTGGTTCGCGTGCTGTTTGACTGCCATTTCTAGTGCTTGGCTCAGAGGCACAGCCTTGGAGAACAGGAAGCCTTGAGCGGTTCGGCAGCCAAGCTTGTGCAGGGTTTGCCGATCCGCCTCTGTTTCGACGCCCTCGGCCATGACCTCGATCCCGAGCATGTTACCGAGATCGATGACCGATTTGACAAGCAGTCGGTCCTCTCGGGATTTGGCCAAGCCGCGAATGAAGCCCTGGTCTATTTTCACCTTGCGTATCCGACTGTCCTTGAGCGATGCCAACGTAGAAAAGCCGGTGCCGAAGTCATCGAGCGCGATGGAAATGCCGGCATGTGAAAGCCGTCCGAGCTTTTCATCCACTCTGTCCGGGTCAACCGGGGATTCTTCGGTAATCTCGATCTCGAACATCGTTGCAGGGAGATCTCTTGCCGCCAGACCATCCAGAACCATGTCGTCGATATCGCCGGCTTCCAGTTCGCGCGGTGAAACATTCATCGCCACACGGAGATCACGACAGTCAGCTTTCACCAAGCCGTCGATAAAAGCACAACAGTCGGCGAATACGGTTTGCGTCAGCAGCTGAAGCATTCCGGTTTCGCGTGCAGCTGTGATGATTTCGGGTGGAGAGATGGCACCATGAGTCGGATGGGACCACCTCAGCAAGGCTTCAAAGCCGACCACGGCCTCGGTGTCGAGTTTCACGATCGGCTGGAACCAAGGTTGCAAGCTTCTCGTCTTTATCGCCGAATGAAGGTCCCGTTCGACGGACTGGCGGCGTTGCAGTTCCCTGTCGAGTTCGGCATCGAACAGGCAAAATTCGTTCCTGCCACGACGCTTGGCCGTATAAAGGGCGATATCCGCCCGCAACAACATTTCGGTCAGGCCCGGGCTTTCCGCCAGGTATATTCCTATTGATGCCCCGACCCGGACGGACGCGACCTCGATATAGGGGCGGGCAATTTTGGCTATGATATTGGAGGCGAGATCACTGGCAGAAAGCGAAACCCTCGTTGAGGGAAAAAACAGCACGAATTCATCGCCGCCGATACGAGCGAGCGTTGAGCCTTCCGGTGCTTCCTCCTCTATGCGGCGGGCGATCCTGACAAGCAGTTCATCACCGGTCCTGTGACCGTAGGTATCGTTGACGGATTTGAACCCGTCCAGATCAATCAGCATTGCCACGAAGGGGCTATCCGCGGTCTCGAACCGTCCGATAGCGTGTTCGAGGCCACGCCTGTTGAGAAGGGCCGTCAGGTGGTCCTGCCTGGAACTGGCCTTCATCTCCGCCGCAAGCCGCTCGGCCTCATGCCTCAGGCGGCTCGCTTCGCGGAACCGTGCTTGTCCAACAAACGAAGCTCGAACCAAGCCGCCCATGAAGAGCAGAACGGTAAAAGCCAGAATGTAGTCTTCAAAATTGCCTTTCGCCAAAAGGCAACCCACCGTGATGAGGAGCGGAGGTGTGATGAAGTTGGTCGCCGCCGCGGCATACGAACTGCCGTATGTAACCGCACCAGCTGAAATGCCCGCCAGAATGACCAGATGCAGCGGTGCTTGAGGTGTCGTGTATCCAACAGTCAGGACGGCCAGGAAGGACCAGGCAAACCCTGCCAGAAGAGCAAGGATGCCAAACCAGCGAAGCCGCGGCAAAACCCCCACGAAATTGTCATGGCGCCCCGTTTCCTTTAGCTGATAACGCGCGAGTGCAAGGCGGGCGGCATTTATCGCATTGACGACCAGGAACCAGATTGCAGCGGCAAAGCCGCTGCCAGAAAGGGCGTGCACCGCCCAAATCAGGCCTGACAGGATACCGCTTATCGGCATCGACACGAAGAGGCCGGTCCTCAGGTCAGCAAGCTGATCCTGACGGATTTTGGCCTCCAGCGTGTCTACTTTCTTCGGGGCCATGGACGGACCAGCTTGCTCCCATCGTTGTTCGCGAGGACAAGCTTACGCAGGCCCACTGAAGGACGGGTTAACTATCCAGCGGGGGTAACCAGTGCGCTCACCATGTCTTCGGGGCGCACGTCTGCTCTTGGCCTTGCCGTCTGACCATCAAGGTCTCGCCCGCACGCGTGCCTTGATCCGAATCATCCCAGGATCGGCAACGTCACCATGGAAGCAGCCTTACGAACGGCATCAAAACGCCCGGCGAGACAAAAGGAAGCCGGGCCGAGATAGCGTTCCAGAGCGGCAGCGCTGCCTGCGATTCACCGCCTGAGCATGGCCGAAATGCCATGGCGGATAAAGGGAAGATATTGGGCAAAGCGAAGCCCTGCATGTCTTGCAAGCCGTGCCGCCGGGTGCTCGCCTGAGTAGAGAGCGACAAGTGCATTCGTAGCATGATAGAGCGGTGCCGCCGACAGACGCAGCCGGCTTTCGTATCTGCCGAGTATGTCGGGATCAGCAATGTCGCGGCGCTCGCGACATGCCGCCAGGATTCCATCGGCGAGTTGCTTCTGGCCACTGAGGCCGATGTTGAAGCCATGCGCGGTCACCGGGTGCATGCCGAGGGCAGCATCGCCGATCAGTGCCGCACTCGGAGCCCAGAACTTGTGCGCCCAGGTCGTGACCAGCGGATAGGCATGGCGGGTGCTTGCCAAGGTCATCTCTCCGAGGCGTCCTCGACACCGGCTCGTCGATTCCATGAGGAACAAATCGTCGTCGAGAGCAAGCAGTCTGTCGGCCTCGCTTGAGCGCAAAGTGAGAAGCAGCGACGATACGCCTTCCATGAGCGGCAACATCGCTATCGTCTGATGGTGATCGAACCATTCGACCGCGATCTGGTGATGGGCGCGCTCGTGCCTCACCCGGCAAATCAGCATGGAGTTGCCAAGCCGATTGATGTCGGCGCCAATGCCGAGCAGGTCGCGCGTCGCGGACAAACGCGAATCCGCTGCAACGAGCAGCCGAGCGGCCAATTGCCTGCCATCACAGAGCCTTATGACTGCTTCTTTGTGGCTGGTTGTTGCATTGAGGACCGAGTGGCCGCACAGCAGCCGGGCATGATCCTGGAAGCGGACAATCTTGAACAGGGCGTCGCGGATCCGACAATTTGGGACCAGAATTCCGAGTGGTTCCCCAGATCCGCTGGGAGAATCGAAGCTCAGGGCGAAAGGGCTCGATCCGTTGAGCACGCGCGCGCCTTGTAGCGGTGATTTGTCCGAAGCGGGGATGGCATCCCAGGCGCCGAGCTCGCGAAGGATTCCAACCGATGCGTGGGTCAGCGCGATCTCGCGACCGTCGAAAGCCGGATTCGCCAGGCTTTCGAGCGACTGCCGTTCAACCACTGCCACCTTGAGTCGGCTCTGGGCAAGCGACGCGGCGAAGGAAAGTCCGACCGGCCCGGCTCCGACGACAATAACGTCGAATCTATCGACAGAGCCGGCCATCAGCGTGCCGCCATTGCGTCGGCTATCTGCGACGAAGGGCACTGGAACGCATCGCAATCGATCCACGGTTTGCGGCTCATCTCCCCAAGCGTCTCCACGCGACCTAACCGTCCGTTAGACATCCGTTCTCCGTTCAAAAATGCTCAATGAAACCATGCCTATGAAGAGATAACCCTGATCTGGATCAACCAGGCTCGATAAACGCGGCAACGGCGGGTTCACGGTCGACTGGTCGACCGGCACACCATGGTCTGGTCAGGTCATCATGGAATGGCCGGCTTCCCGTTCGGTGCGGCCCTTTCCTGGCCGAAAGTTCGGCAACGTATTCTGGCTGATCCGTTCGCACCCGTCGCGCGCCGAAATCGGCATGACGCGAAGCAACCGCGGAAAATATTCGAGCGAGTCCTCGCAGGGCAGGCTGGGTCAACTGCGTGGCTCGTCGCGGTCGATCAGGATCCGCTCGGCGGCGCCATCGAGATCTTCATATTGGCCGCTCCTCAAGGCCCACAGGAACCCCGCCAGCCCAAGCGCTCCGAGGAACAGGGCCACAGGTATGAGGTAGGCGAGCGTCGTCATGAGGATTGTGCCAGTGCGCCAATGTCCGAGCGCCTGTCATGTCGGGCATCTTGCACCGATGCATTTGACACGAAACCTTGCAGACGTAGCGCATTGCCGATGACCAGGAGGGACGAGGCGGACATCGCGACCGCCGCGATCAGTGGCGTAACGTGCCCCAGAATGGCGACCGGCACGGCGATGCCATTGTAAACGATCGCGATGGCGATGTTCTGCCGGATCAGCCGTCCGGCCTTCCGCGAAATGTCTAAAGCAAGTGGGACCGCCAGAAGACTTTTACGCAGGAACACGAAATCCGCGGCGTTGCGACCGATATCCGCCGCCGTGGCCGGAGCGATCGAAACGTGTGCGGCGCCCAATGCAGGCGTGTCGTTGAGCCCATCGCCGACCATCAGCACCTTGTGGCCAGTTCGCGTCAATGCTTCGATGTGTTCGACCTTCCCGGAGGGAAGCAACGCGGGAACGAAGCGCTCGACGCCCAGTGCTTCCGCGACTTCGCCGCAGGCAGCTTCTGTGTCGCCCGACAGCATCTCCACCGACACGCCGGCGCCGTTCAGTTGCTCGATGGCCGCCTTGGCATCGGCACGCAGCTCATCCTCGAAATCGAAAGTCGCGACAATGACCCCGTCCTTCGTCAGAACGGTTCCGCCATAGCCTTGTTTGCCTTCGCCGCCGATCCGAGCTTTCCACTCACGCCATCCGCGGCGACCCAGCCGCCAGGTACTGCCCTCGGCGATGGCTTCGATGCCGAAGCCCGGATGCTCGCTGACGGACGCGAGTTTCGGCTGGCCGGCAAAGGCTGCATTGCCAGCGATTGCCTTCGAAAAGGGGTGGCGGGAATGCGCTGCCATCTCGGCCGCCATGGCGAGCATCGTCGGATCGATGGACGGCGCATTGATCAGCCTGGGCAGTCCGAGCGTAAGCGTGCCGGTTTTGTCGAACAATGCCGTGTCGATCCCCGCCAGGCGCTCCATGGCGGAGCCGTCCCTGACCATGACGCCGCTTTCAAACAGCCGCCGCGCAGCGACCACCTGCACGATCGGCACGGCGAGACCGAGCGCACACGGGCATGTAATGATCAAAACGGCGATCGCGATTGTTATTGCCCGGTGCCAGTCGCCGGTCGCCGCCATCCAGCCGAGGAACGTCACAAAGGCGGTGAGGTGGACCACGGGGGCATAGAGCGCGGAGACGCGATCGGCGATCCTGCGATGGCGGGCGCGGCCGCCCTCTGCCGCTTCCATCAGCCGAACGATTTCGGCCAGGAACGAATCCTTCGCGGCGGCCGTCGCCTCGATGGTCAGCGGACCGGTGAGATTGAGTGTACCGGCCTGGACCTGCGCCCCCGGGCCCACCGTTCTGGGCGTGCTTTCCCCGGAAACCAGGGAACAGTCGAGATCCGATGCCCCGCCAATGATCCTGCCGTCGATGGGCACCCTCTCGCCAGCCGCAATCAAGAGCTCCATTCCTGGTTCGATCTCGCCAACCGGCAAGTAGTCGCGCGAACCATCCTCGCGCAGCACCATGGCGCCGCGCGCCGCCAGCCGAGCCAGTCCGTTTACGGCCGTCCGTGCCCGTTCCCGCATCACGTGATCCAGCGTGCGGCCGATCAGCAGAAAGAACAGCAGCGACACCGACGCGTCGAAATAAGCATGGTCGCCATGGTTGATCGTCTCGTAGAGGCTCATGGCGTAAGCGAGCGATACCCCGACCGCGATCGGCACGTCCATGTTCATGCGGCTGTGGCGCAGCGCATTCCAGGCCGAGCGAAAATAGATGCCGCCGGCGAAAGCGAGCGCAGGAATGGCAATCAAGGCCGAGACCCAATGGAACAGGTCGCGGGTCGCGCCTTGCGCGCCGGACCAGACGGAGACTGATAGCAGCATGATGTTGCCCGCCGCAAAGCCGGCGACCGCGACGGCGCGGATCAGTTCCGAGAGCGTCCTGTCCTTCCCGTCAGCCTCGGGATCGAACAGGTGCGCGCCATAGCCCAGCCGTCCAAGTGTGGCGACGAATGGCGGAACCTCGTCGCCGCGCCACCGGACCGAAACACGTTTCGTTGAAAGATTGACACGAGCGCCTTCGACGCGATCCAGCTTGCCGATCGCCGTCTCGATCGTCTGGATGCAGGCGGCACAATGCACAGCCGGCACCGAGAGGTCGGTCTGGCGAAGATTTTCGCCAATCGAGCGGCTCGCCAGTCTGATTTCCTGGCCAGAAGGCAGGACCAGTGTGACCTTTTCCAGGTCCAATGCCATTTCGGCGCCTGGCGCGCAGCAGCTCATTGCAGCGCCCCGTGGGAAATCATGATCCGGCGAACGTCGCGATAGGGTTCCGCAAGGCTCGCATCGGCGTCGATTTCGACGATCCAGACGCCATCCGTGGGCATGTGGTGCGCGGCGAATATCTGACCGGAGGCAGCCTCAAGAGTGACGGATTTGTCCTCGGCCTCGTAGGCGGCATGACGAAACAGCACCTTGACGCCATGCAAGGCAACCGGCTTGCCGACAGCATCGGTGAGGCTGTAGCGGACCTCACCGCCTGCGATGGTCAGTTTGCCAGTCCAGCCAAGGGCTGCCTGCGCGCGCCCTTCCTCGGCCTTCCTGTTGAACTGCTGGCTGGCCACATAGGTGTTTTCGACGACAAGCCCGGTCCAGCTTGTGTTGGCGAGCGTCGCCATCGTCAGATTGACCGCTATGACCACGCCGAAGAAGCCAAGGATGGTGAACAGCATATGCCTGCCGGTGAATTCGCGGGATTGTCGCGAGGTGTCGCTCATCTGGCGCTCTCCGGTGCGTTGAAAGTGGCCGTATATTCGTCCGACTCGAACGTTGCCTTGTTTTCGACCCGGAACTTGAAGTTTTGCGCTGTACCCCGAACCTGATCTGCCGGCTGACGCACGAAAACCTTGAGCATCTTCAGCCGGTCGGGTTCGACCGGGATGGCGAAGGAGCGATCCGCCGGCAGGTCGATGCCGACAACGCTCATTTCGGCTCCATGCAGGCCCTGCATCGTGACAATGATCGTTCTTGGTTCGGGGATCATGTTAAGCAGCTTGACGGTGTAGCCGTTGCGGATCGAACCGTCGGACAGCGTCACGAACTGCGGGTTGCGATCGTGCAGGACATTCAATTCGAGCCGTTCGCGGGTCAGCAGCGAATAGAGCAGCGCGAGACCGACCGCCGACCAGGCGCCCATGTAGATGAAGGTGCGCGGGCGAAAGATCTTGCGGATATGGAAACGGGCCACCTTGTCGGAGAACAGGCCGTCAGCGCTCCTGACCAGTGACGGGTTGACTGAACCGGAGCCGCCCGGGGTCGCCAGCATCATATTGGCGTTGTAGTCGGCCAGCGTCGCATAGGAAATCAGTCCGCGCTCCCTGCCGAGCTTGTCCATGATACCGTCACAGGTATCGATGCAGAGCGCGCAGGTGATGCATTCAAGCTGCTGGCCATCACGAATGTCGATCCCCATCGGGCACACCGCGACACAGGCATTGCAGTCGACGCAGTCGCCGACGGGCTGCCCGGCGGCAAGGACCCTCTTGGCGTGACGCGAGCGCGGTTCGCCGCGCCAGTCATTATAGGTGACGGTGAGGGAATTCTCGTCGAGCATGGCCGCCTGGATGCGCGGCCATGGGCACATGTAGGTGCAGACCTGCTCGCGCATCAGCCCGCCGAACGTATAGGTCGTCGCCGTCAGCACGGGCACGGTGATGTAGGCGACGGGGGCGGCGGTGCCGGTGAAGAGTTCCCCAACCAGCGTCGGCGCATCGGCGAAATAGAAAATCCAGGCGCCGCCGCTCGCCGCGCCTATGACCAGCCAAATGGCGTGTTTCCATGTTCGCAGCACGAGTTTGCGCGCAGTCCAGGGCCCGGCATCGAGCTTCATGCGCGCGTTGCGGTCGCCCTCGATGGCTCGCTCGACGACCAGAAACAGATCGACCCACACGGTCTGCGGACACGTATAGCCGCACCAGGCCCGGCCGACGGTGGATGTGATCAGGAAAAGGCCGATACCGGCCATGACCAGCAGGCCGGCCACATAATAGAATTCCTGCGGCCATATCTCGATGAAGAAGAAGTAGAAACGCCGGTTGGCAAGATCGACCAGCACGGCCTGGTCCGGGGCAAATGGCCCGCGATCCCACCGCAGCCAAGGTGTCAGGTAGTAGATCCCCAGCGTGATTGCCATCACCGACCACTTGAAGCGGCGGAAACTGCCAGAGGCCCGGTTCGGGAAGATCTTCTTGCGTGCGGCATAGAGCGGCTGACGGGTCTTGGCGGAGTTGACCGCATCGGCTTCGAGCCGTTCTATTTGCGTGTTATCGAGCACGAGAAGCTCCAGTCACCAGCGACCCATCGGTTTCTGGATGATGCCGAGGCCCGGCTCGCGCCGGGCCTCGTCGCTTGGCGGTGGGGGGAGGACGAGAATAGGCTGCGTACCTATTCTCCGCCACCAAGCGAATGGACATAGACCGCGAGTTCCTTGGCCTTGATCTCGCCGAGACGCCCGATCCAGGCCGGCATGACGCCGTGCTTCGGCGCGCGGACCTGCGCGGCGATGGCTGTTTCGCCAGACCCGTATAGCCAGATCGCGTCGGTCAGGTCGGGTGCGCCGAGCTCCCTGTTGCCCTTTGCATTCTCACCATGACAGGCCGCACAATTCTCGGCGAAAACATTGGCGCCGAGTTCGATCAGGCTTGTGTCCTGAACAGGATCGGAGAGGCTTGCGACATAGGCGCCGACCTGCTTGATCTGATCCGTCGTGATGATGTCGCCAAAAGCAGGCATTTCCGACAGGCGCGTATCCGGGTCTGATGCGAAGCGGATGCCGTGCGCAATCGTCTGCTGGATCTGTTCGGCGTTGCCACCCCACAGCCAATCATCGTCGTTTAGGTTGGGAAAACCCTTGGACCCTTGAGCGCCCGAGCCATGGCACTGCACGCAATTGACCTTGAACGCGGCGCCACCTGCGGCGACGGCGAATTCGCGTAGCGTATCGTCGGCAGTAATCTCGGAGACGGTCTTCGCCTGAATGGCAGCGACAAATTTACCCTTGGCCACTTCGGCCGCGGCCAGTTCATTCTTGACGTCTCTGCGGCTCGAATACCCCAGCACACCCCTGGTCGCGGAAGTCAGCATCGGCCATGCCGGATAGACGACGGTGTAGCCGATCGCCCAGGCAATGGTGATGTAGAAGGTGATGACCCACCAGCGGGGAAGCGGGTTGTTGAGTTCCTTGATGCCGTCCCACTCATGGCCGGTCGTCGAGATACCCGAAACCTCGTCGATATGCTCGCTGCCCATGATCAGTCGTCCTTGAGAGGAATGTGAGCGGCTCTCTCGGCTTGCCTGCGGCTGCCGGGACGAAGTGCAAAGGCAACGCATCCGAGGAAGAAAAGCGCCATGGCAAGCAGGCCCCAGCTGTCGGCAAACTCCCGCATGAAATTGTAGGTCATCGCCATTCTCCTCAGCGGTAACCGGCGGCTTCGTCATAGGTCCTGAAATCGACCAGCGTGCCGAGCATCTGCAAATAGGCGACCAGCGCATCCATTTCGGTGACCTGCTGCGGATCGCCGTCGAAGTCCCCAACCTTGGCTTTCGGATAGCGTCTCTCCAGGCCGGATGTGTCGGCATTCGCATCGGCCTGCGCCATGAGATCGGCATTGGCATGAGCGATCATGTCGTCTGAATAGGGCACACCGACACGGCTGTTGGCGATCAGATGCGTCGAGAAATCCTTCACCTCGATGGGCATGTCCTTCAGGAACGCGTAGCTCGGCATGATCGATTCCGGCACCACCGAACGCGGCTCGGTGAGATGCTGGACGTGCCATCCGTTCGAGTAGCGGTCGCCGACCCGGGCGAGATCCGGCCCGGTGCGCTTCGAGCCCCACTGGAACGGGTGGTCGTACATCGACTCGGCCGCCAGGCTATAGTGGCCGTAGCGCTCGACCTCGTCGCGGAACGGCCTTATCATCTGGCTGTGGCAGAGGTAACAGCCCTCACGCACATAGATGTTGCGCCCGGCGAGCTCGAGCGGCGAATAGGGCCGCATGCCTTCCACCTTCTCGATGGTGTTGTCGAGATAGAAGAGCGGCGCGATCTCGACGATACCGCCGATTGTTACGACCAGCAGGGACCCGAGGAGAAGAAGTGTGGCGTTCTTCTCGATGACCGCGTGTCTGTCCATCAGGCCCATTTTCTGGCTCCTGATCGCACAGGCTGGAGGGCGGGGATGGAGCGCGGCATCGGATCCTCCTCGCGCTGGTAGCCGAGGATGGTCATGGCGATGTTCCAGGCCATGATGAGGGCGCCCGACAGATACATCGCGCCGCCGATGGCACGCATGATGTAGTAGGGATGCATGGCGGCAACGGTTTCGGCGAAGGAGTAGACCAGGAAGCCCTGCTCGTTGTATTCGCGCCACATCAGGCCCTGCATGACGCCGGAGACCCACATCACCGCGGCGTAAACGACGATCCCAAGCGTCGCCAGCCAGAAGTGCCAGTTGACGAGCCGCAGCGAATAAAGCCGGTCGCGATTCCATAACTTCGGGACCATGAAATAAATCGCGCCGAACGAGATCATGCCAACCCATCCGAGCGCGCCCGAATGGACGTGACCGATGGTCCAGTCGGTGTAGTGAGAGAGCGAGTTGACGGCCTTGATTGACATCATCGGGCCTTCGAAGGTCGACATCCCGTAGAAGGCGATGGCCATCACCATCATACGGATGATCGGGTCGGTGCGCAGCTTGTCCCAGGCGCCCGAGAGCGTCATCAGGCCGTTTATCATGCCGCCCCACGAGGGCATCCAGAGCATGATCGAGAACACCATGCCGAGCGTCTGGGCCCAGTCCGGCAGGGCGGTGTAGTGGAGGTGGTGCGGACCGGCCCAGATGTAGAGAAAGATCAAAGCCCAGAAGTGGATGATCGACAGCCGGTAGGAATAGACCGGTCGGTTGGCTTGCTTGGGCACGAAATAATACATCATCCCGAGGAAGCCGGCGGTGAGGAAGAAGCCGACGGCATTGTGGCCGTACCACCATTGCGTCAGGGCGTCCTGTACGCCGGAGAAGGCTGAATAGCTCTTGGAGCCCAGGAAGGAGACCGGCATCGACAGGTTGTTGATCACATGTAGCATTGCGATGGTCACGATGAAGGCAAGGTAGAACCAGTTGGCGACATAGATGTGCGGTTCCCTGCGCTTTAGGATCGTGCCGAGGAACAGGATGAGATAGGCGGCCCAGACAACGGTCAGCCACAGGTCCACATACCATTCGGGCTCGGCGTATTCCCGGCTCTCGGTGATACCGAGCAGGTAGCCGGTCGCGGCCATGACGATGAACAGCTGATAGCCCCAGAACACGAACCAGGCGAGATCGCCGCCGAACAGCCGAGCGCGGCAGGTGCGCTGGACGACATACAGGGACGTGCAGAGCAGCGCGTTGCCGCCGAAAGCGAACACAACACCGGATGTGTGCAGCGGCCGCAGTCGGCCGAAATTGAACCAGGGCTGGAGGTTGAGATCCGGGTAGGCGAGCTGCAGGGCGATGACCACGCCGACCAGCATGCCGACGACGCCCCAGAATACGGTGGCGATGGCGCCATAGCGGATTGGCCCATCCATGTAAGCGGCGGGGTCGATCGGAACTGCCGGCTTGAACTCCGTGTTGCGCAACAGAATCGCAGTGAAGCCAGCCACGGCGAAGAACAAAACCCACATATGCCGCCGAAAAGGTTCATCTACGCCGAAGCCGGCAGCCACCAGGGCCGCAAATGCAAACAGGCTTAGAAGGACGATCTCTGTGCCGAATTTCATCGCAAGCCCCGATTTCCAATTCCGGCGGGCGCCAAACCGCAGTGCCTTATTGCGCAGCCGTGGCCTGCTCGCCCTGATCCATGTCAGAGCCGCACGATTTTGCTTCGAGCAGCATCGAGTTCGGTGCGATCAGACTGCGGCGATCGAATGTGGAAGCGCAGCATCGGCCGCCACGCTTATGGACAGGCCCGGCGTCCCGGGTCGGGTCGGGTATAGAGGCGATCGCGGGCGTGTGGGGAAGCGCGCCTTCTGTGACGCTGGAAAGTAGGCAGATGCCTTGCCGAACCTCGATCGTTTCAATGCCTTGGGACAGCCAGCGCCAGCGTTGCGCTGCCTTCGTGACATTCATGATTCGGGGTAACGGCGATTTTCCCCTGCGTATGAGGCGTATTGACTTCGGCCGAGTGCGATCCTGCCTGGAACAGCCGGTTGCACGTCGAGCACCTCGAGGATGGATGCTTCGCCGACGAGTTGGCCGAAACGCACCTGGCTCATCCGATCGGATGGAGAGCGGGCTATCGCTATGCGACTTCTTCTAAGCCCAACGCGAGCATGCCCTGCCCCGAACGAAGTAAGTGACGTAGGCCATGCAGCTTCGGTGTCATTCAAACGGCGGTTGCGCCTCGGCCGCCGCAGCGCCGTTCCAGCCGGCTCATGCTGTCCACGGTGACACGGCGGTTGTTCTCGATCCGAATCACGCCGTCCATTCTCAGGCTGGTCAGCTGACGGCTCACGGTCTCGTTTGTAATTCCAAGGAAATCAGAGATGTCGGCACGCGTCATCGGCAGCTCGAAGCGCGCCGAGCTGGCCGCCGGGTCAACACTGGAACCGATGTTCCGGGCGATCATGAGGAGAAAGCTCGCCACCTTCTCCGGTGCGGTCTTGCGCCCCAGAGTCACCATCCATTCGCGTGCCTCGTCGAGTTCGTTCAGCGCCTGCTTGAGCAGGCGATGCACAAATTCCGGTGATTCCTTCATCATCCGTTCGATGGCCGCTCTCGGAAACGAGCATAGCGAGACAGCTGTTGCCGCTTCCGCATTGATCGCACTTTTCATCTTGAAGGGCCGTCCCAGAAAATCCGGCGCGAACTGGAGACCGACGATCTGCTGGCGGCCGTCCGAAAGGCTCTTCGTCAGCTTCACCACGCCTGAAAGCACGTTTGAATAACAGTCGACCGCCTCGGCGTCGCCGATCAGTTCGACCCCCGGCTCGATATTGTGCCGCGACGACGTCTTGGCGAGCTGAGCCAAATGGTCTGGTTCGAGCGCACCACAGACACCGCGGTGCCGTGCCTCGCAAGACAGGCAAAGAACGGGAATGCCGGAACTGTGAATGTCCTGCCGTAATGTCATTCGATCGCTCTACCGGTCCAGTGCGGGCAGGATAGCAATCGACGGTAGAAAAATCCTTGCGGCAGTTTGTCCGTGCTGAAGGTTGATCGAAATCAGGGCTTAGGCTCATCCAAGCATCCACAGTTCCGGCGACGCAAACACGGTGGACCACGACATGCGACTGCAGCTAGCTGCCAGACTTGGCGAGAACGTCCCGCGCTATACCAGTTATCCGACAGCGCCGCATTTTCATACAGGCATTGATGCTGCAATTTGTCGTGGCTGGCTGCAGGCGCTCAACGATGGCGATGAGATCTCGCTCTATCTGCACATCCCGTATTGCGACAAGCTTTGCTGGTTCTGCGCTTGCCACACCAAGCAGACACGCCACTACGAACCAGTGACCACATATCTGCGCTCACTGCATGCCGAGATCGCAACCGTCTCCAGTCTTGTCGCAGGCAAGGGCCGCGTGCGTGCCGTCCATTTCGGCGGCGGTTCGCCGACGATGCTCAAACCGGAAGATATCGTGGCGCTGGGAACCGTCCTGCGCAACAGCTTCACCTTTCTCCCCGGTGCAAAGATCAGCGTTGAGATCGAACCCAACGATATGGACGATGCCCGCCTCGATGCACTTGCCGAAATCGGCATGACAAGGGCGAGCCTCGGCGTCCAGGATTTCGACCCGAAGGTGCAGAAAGCGATCAACCGCGAGCAGGGCTTTCTGCAGACCAAGACGGTTGTTGATGGCGTTCGTTCGCGCGGCGTCGAATCGGTCAATCTCGATCTGCTCTACGGCCTGCCGCATCAGACCAGGGAGAGCGTCGCCTTCACGGTTGCACAGGCACTGACCCTGGAACCGGATCGGATCGCGCTTTTTGGCTACGCCCATGTGCCGTGGTTCAAGAAACATCAGACGATGATCGACGAGGCCTGGCTGCCGGGTCCGGCGGAGCGGTTTGCCCAATCGCAATTGGCAGCGCGGGCGATCATGGACCAGGGATACGAAGCAATCGGGCTCGATCATTTCGCCAAACCGGGCGATGCCCTCGCGCTTGCCGCCCGCGCAGGAACACTGCGCCGGAACTTTCAGGGCTACACCGAGGATCGCTGCGAGACCTTGATCGGCCTTGGCCCGTCATCCATCAGCCAGTTTCGCCAGGGCTATGCACAGAACATGCCTTCGACCGCCGAGTATGGGCGCATGGTCGAGAACGGCGGGCTGGCTGCGGTCCGTGGCATTGCGCTTTCCGAAGACGACCGTGTTCGCGGCTGGATCATCGAGCGGCTGATGTGTGACTTCGGCTTCTCGGCGATCGTACTGGTGGAGCGCTTTGGCAAAGCCGGCCAAAGACTTCTCGTCCGAGCGAGTTCCACGGCCCTCCAAGATCCTGCGCGGTTGCTTGAACTTGATGGTGACCGCTTCGTCGTGCCTGCGGAAAGCCGGCCCTTTGTCAGGAGCATCGCGGCAAAGTTCGACAAATATTTCGAAAGTGGAACGGCCAGGCACTCAGCGGCAGTCTGAGCACCGCAGAGGAACGGTCATGGTTCTCAGTCGATCGTGAACCGATTGCGCTATGTTTTTCACTGTTGACTGCCGACCGTCGTGTCAAGACAGGATTCGGAGCGGACCAGACGCGTCTTGGCATAGCGACGATATCGTCCGGTCGTGCCTTCCGGCGCCGTATTCCATTCCGCAGTCCCTAAAGCGCCACGTCCGGCCTGTTTTCTGTATCGGAAGCAGTCGACAATCGTCCTGGCCAGATCATGGTTGTCGGCCAACAGCTCCCTTCGGCCTTGCAACAAGAATCCGCAAGGACCGTGCCAGCTGCAGCGGGCGCCGCCGCATCGCACCACCATACTATCCACGCGTGGCTCGCGCTAACCTTATTGGTTCGCGCTAGGGACGCCCGTCGAAACCGAGCCTCGGCAACAATCCGAGTCGTAAGCGGCTGGCCACGCTCCTGGTGCCGGTGGCAGAAGTCCGCAAGCACCCCGGCAGCGCCGTCAAGCGTGGGACAACCCGTCCACCCGAATATCCGCCGGCGCAGTTTCAGTGAAAAGCGGGCCTAGGCTAGACGGCTCTCTTGTTACCCCAGAGCATAACGTGCAGCTGCGGCAGCACACGGGCTTCGAACCACCTGTCGCGGGTCACGGCATCAACCAGCCACTCCATGCGCTTCAATATTCCGTCAAGGTCGACAGGAGCGTCTTCATTTGCGGGGCGTGGCGGCGTGTGATTGCCGGGTTGCAGATAGATCGGAAGTCGCGGAAATCTCGCAGCGGCGTCTTTCGCGTAGGCGTAGTCCCTTTCGTCGAAAACAATGAGCTTGAGCACGACTTGCGGCCTGCCTTGTGCCGCCTGGAGGCACGCCTCGAAAGCGGCCCAATCGGTCGTCATTTGGCTTGACGGCGGCTTTGGGCTGAGGACTAGCACGTCAAGGTCGGCAAACCAGCCCCTGGCCACCGAACCTTGGGTTTCCAGCGCAAAACGGTAACCTTCACCATGGCCTCGCTCGATGAGCGCGCCGAGCGGCTGGATGGCCGGATTGCCGCCTGACAGCGATACCATCAGCGGGCGGCCACCGGAAAGCGCAAGCACGTTTTGCCACACCGCGCCAATGGACATCATCTCCCATTCATGCCGGAATTGATTGTCCACCGCATGCAGGCTGTCGCACCAGGAACAGCGATAGTCACACCCGCCGGTTCTGACGAAGACCGTGGGCAAACCGATGAGCACGCCCTCGCCCTGGATCGTCGGCCCGAAAATCTCACTCACGCGGATTGCGGGATGCGTATCGGTCATGGCCGGTATTCCGCCCAGGTTTTCGGCGTTTCGCTCACCCGCACGGCCGAGGTTTCGCGCAGGCGTGCCTTGCACCATTCATAAAAATGTCTGGCCAGATATTCCGCCGTGACTTGCTCATGTCCCAGCACGTCGTTGAGATGTCGGTGGTCGAAGCTCTCGTCGATGTAGCGTTTGAATGGCGCCAAATCGTGATAGTCGCGCACGAAGCCGTTGTCGTTCAGTCCATTCGCTGAAAGCTCCACTTCAACGATGTAGTTATGCCCGTGCAGGCGCGCGCATTGGTGATCGGGTGGCAACGAGGTGAGCTGATGCGAGGCTGAGAAGTGGAATTCCTTGGTGATGCGGAACATTACGCGGTCCTCCTTCGCAGCGCATCGAGCCAGAAGTCGGAGTCCTCGTAGTCGGTGGGGTCCGGCTGCCCAGAGAGATGAAACGCCTCGCGCCGCTCGACGCAGGTCCCGCACCTCCCGCAGTGACGCTCGGCGCCCTTGTAGCAGGACCAGGTCTGCGCAAACGGCGTGCCGTATGCTGCTCCATTCCTAACAATGTCCGCCTTCGTGAGATTCACATAGGGTGCATAAATGCGAATCTCCGCGTAGCCGTCGAGCGCGTGGTCCTGCATCATCTGGAAAGCGTCGATGAAGGCCGGACGGCAGTCGGGATAAATGAAATGATCCCCACCATGCACGGCCGTCGCCACCGCCTCAGCGCCGTGCGCTGCGGCGAAGCCGAAGGCAATGGCCAACATGATGGCGTTCCGGTTCGGCACCACCGTGACCTTCATCGTGTCTTCGGCGTAGTGCCCGTCGGGCACGTCCACATTATCGGTCAGCGCGGAGCCGGAAAGGCCGCCGCCGATCTCGTGGATGTCGATGATGCGGTGCGGGACGCTCAGTCGCTCCGCGCAAAGGGCGGCGAAGCCCAATTCCTTCCTATGCCGTTGGCCGTAATCGAAAGATAGGAGGCCGGCGAGTTCGTGCTCCGCTGCCACCTTGTGAGCAAGGGTAACGGAGTCCAATCCGCCGGAGCAGACGACGAGAGTCTTCATTTTTGGGTCCTTGTTTTAACCGGGTAGGCTGCGACCGGAGATTTCTCTGCGCTCCCAGTACTTCAGGAAATCCATTTTGTGAAGTGAACGGGGGACGAGTTTCATGCGCTGACGTGCAGCTGTGTGCAAGGCGCCCTCGCGGTGAGCCTGCAAGGAACACTGACTAGCGAAACGTCACGCTTCAGCGGAATGCTCAAAGGCGAGCGCACCAGAATAACCTCTGCAGGAGGTCCGGACCTTCGTAAACAAAGTTCTCGACGATCAAGCGCCCGGCGGTCCCGAGCTTCGAGGGACGCCACCGCGAGGGTTTCAGGTACAAGACGGCCCGAGGATGGGCTTGCCGCAAGAGAACGGACTTACCAGTGGGATGTTCAGCGACGCCGATGCAGATGTCTGGAATGATCACGACATCGAATGTCGCGGCAACTTTGGCTGGCCTGCTCCTCGGGTTCCGTAGATCCAGCGCATTCCGCATCAGGATCGGTTCGAACCGGAGCACGCCCTCGGTCAATGGACTGACCGGCAAACCCTGAATGATCGGTCGTGAGCCGACATCTGTGAACAAGCGGTGTGGTCGATTGCTATCACCCATGTGTTACGCGCAGGTACCTTATGGCAGTGGATGAACTGGATTTGATGGTTTTACGGCTGGCCGTCGAAAGCGTCCGCTCGCTCTCCTTAAGCTTCGCTGAAAAGGCCGCCGAGGTAGCCACCAGGAGCCGCGGCATCCTGCTTTTCGACGTGCGGGTCGACGGTGATGCGGGGGTCCAGCGGGTCGCAGCCATCCGATATCAGGGCGACCAGATCGGCGTGCTGGCGTTGGACAGACAGGGCCTTGTTACCCACCATTGCATCGTCAACGGTACGTTCTCACATTTCACTGCGCCCTTGGAGAACTGGCACAGCATGCCCCTGTCGATGCAGGCCAAGATCGATGCCAACGGCCATGCCAGTCTCTTCCTAGGGGCCTTGCGAAATGCCGGACATTTGCTGGGCAGCTAGCATTTTGGCTAGAATGCACCTGTGAATTTTTGCATGCGCATCGCTGCCGACACCGCTGGCATGGTTGTCGTGCTCGAAAACGGCTGCGGCGATCCCGGCAAAGCGATCGCCGCGATGATGGCGATCTACGCGTGGGCGTTGCATCGATGCGCGATCTTTTAGACAGAGGTCTCCGCCTGGCATCGAGCAACATGCACGGAGGTACGCAAAGCGCAAATGCATCAAGTAGTTGAAGGGACGAGCCCCTCGCGCAAATGGAGCTTGCGCTGCCGTTGTCGTTCCATCGTGCCGCCGAACTCGGGGGCGTGACGATCGACCACGACGGCCTATTTTTTTGCAAAGCCGAATGTCCCGATTCCGAAGCCACAAAAAAACTCCGATCACAGCGAAGAATAGTAACAACACGGGCGACGCAAGCCGCCTTGCCCTCTAGCAGGGGAGGTGCTTGCGGTGCTCTCACCGACACAAGATCGCAAATGGCACGTGGGTGAGCACCAGAACTGGCGACACGCATGGTGATCGGCTTGACTCGCTGGAGGAAGCACAAGGCCTCAGTGGGCGGAGGCGCCAGCGACGGTCGAATACTGGCTGGCTGCTCGGGATCTGATCGGAAATGACGTAGGATTTGGTTGCTTAAGCCGATCCGAACCATTTCCCGGAGACCACACCCACCATGAACGATCTTGCGCTGCCGC
>NZ_JAMYMD010000042.1:0-46503 GCF_040318335.1 Mesorhizobium sp. M1182 | reverse complement strand
GGCAGTAGGGCAGTAGGGCAGTAGGGCAGTAGGGCAGTAGGGCAGTAGGGCAGTAGGGCAGTAGGGCAGTAGGGCAGTAGGGCAGTAGGGCAGAGGTTCGAGCGCCCTTTAAACATATTGCCCTACTGCCCTACTGCCTTATTCCCCTTATCACTATCCCCCAGCGCCAACTGGTCCGTAATCTCGAAGCGTTCGGAAACGCCGACGCGGATCATGTTCAGGCTGCCTTCGCGGGTGAAGCGGAATTCGCCGGGTGCGTCCGCACCGGCCGGCTTGCCGGCCTTGAAGCTGATGATGCGCGTGCCGCCATCGGGCCAGGTCACGGTCACGTCGGTCTTGTCGCCGGTGCGCACCACGCCTGCCTTGCAGCTGGTCATCGGCTGGCCGAGATAGCGCGCACAGGGGATGGCGTCGCCGGCACCGGGTACCGGTGTCCCCGGCGGCTGAAGCCGCGCAACGGTCTGTGCGTCGGCCGGGGGCGCCGCGTTGGCCGCGCCGAAATTCTGGACGGGACCCAATGCCGCGGGCGGCGATCCATCAACCTGTCCAGTCGTGGGGTTTCCACCGGCCAGGGCCAGGCGGTAAGCATCCTCGATCGCCACCCTGCCGATCGCGTCAGGGGAATTCAGCGGCGTTTCGGGAGCGGTCGCGCCGAGGCGCGTTGTCAGGTCGGGCAGCGGCTGAGGCGCAGGGTTCTCCGCACTGGCCGCCACCTGCGGTGTCACTTGCCGGGGATTGATAGGGTCGAGGTAGCGTGCGGGCGCCCATCCGCTCATCTTCGGGTCATCAATGTCTTCAACCTTGCACCATTTGTAGCCGCTGACGTCGCCGCAGCCGAGATTTTTCACGCTCGAACCACTCGGCAGCCGCGCCTCGATCTTGCCCATGGCCGACGCCGTGGCGCGCACGTTCAGGAGGTCATCCGGAGCGAGACCCGTCACAATCGAGACGATGGGCTCCGGCTCCTGGCCGTTGGCCGGCAACTCCGCCAGGATCAGCGGAGCGGCAATCACCGCAAGCAGCGTCGTCGGGAGTGTTACTGTGCGCCTAATCATCTGCCATGGGCGGTAGGTTCAATTGCCGAAGGCGCGGCCAGGCACGAAAGCGCCATCGCACGCCAGCCGGTTTTTATAGGCGACGAGACGGCGCTGTGTAAGCCCGAAAAGGTGCCGCGTGTTGAATCGCGACCAGGCCACTTCCGTGAACTAACAGCCGGCAAAATATTGCACATTTCATGTAAATATGCACTCTCTCAAGTAAGGTTGAGGAGGGCAATATGGTCGACCTTGAAATATTTGCGCAGGTGGAAAACATAGTTCGCCAGCGTATCAAGAAAAAGCGCGCCGAGATTGAGGCTTCACTTGGCCACATCGCCAACGGCAATCCGCTGGCCGCCGAACAGACCCTCTCCAGGCGCCTCGACAGGTTGCAGGTAAAGGCGTCGCTCAGCCGCACCGAAGCGGAGATGATATCGGCAGCGATCGACATGAGGTCTGCCGGGGAAAGAAAGGCCGCCGCCAAGCAGCCAGGGCCGGAGGCAATTCTCGGCCCAACGCTCGATTTCATCGGGGTCGCATTCCTCGAGCGTGGGCGCCGTGCTGCCGATGCGGTTGGCCGCGTTGCCTTTCTCAACGGCAATCCACAAGGATCGGGTTTTCTGGTCGGGCCAAGGCTGTTCCTCACAAACAACCATGTGATTTCGTCGCCGGCGGATTCCCGGCGCTTCCAGGTCCAGTTCGATTATGAGCAGGACGGTGCGAATGCCGTGCGTACGCCGACGACGTTCCTGTTCGATCCTGAATCCTGTTTCGTGACCGATAGCATAGAGGGTCTGGACTATACGCTGATCGGAGTCGGCGAGCGGCGTTCCGGTCCAAAGGAACTGGGGGAGTTCGGTTTTATCTCGCTGTCGGATGCGCGCGACAAGCATATGCTCGGCGAAATCGCCAACATCGTTCAGCATCCCGATGGCCGCTTCAAGGAACTGGTGTTGCGTGAAAACCGGCTGGTGGCCCGCGACGAAACGGTACAAGTGCTGCACTATGTCGCCGACACCGAACAGGGTTCTTCCGGCTCCCCGGTCTTCAACAATGAATGGGAACCTATCGCCCTGCACCATTGGGCCGGCCCGTTCCACGAGGTGACGGGCATAGGTGGCTATGCGCTCGCGCGCGAGATCAACGAAGGCATACGGATCAGCGCCATCGTTGACCATCTGGGTGCTAGAAAGTCCAAGCTGCCGGGCTCCTCGGCATCGGCGGTTTCGCAAGCTCTGGCGATTTGGGCCGGCATGCCGCGCATGATGGACGAGACAGTTCGGCTGAACGCCGATATTCGCGAAGATGTGCCGGACAAGCCGGTGCAGCGGCCGGAACCGGATCGCAATCCGCCGGCGACGAGACACAATGCCGATGGCTCGGTCACCTGGACTTTTCCCGTCGAGATAAATGTCCGGGCGCCGCTGATCGACCGCGACGGAGGCGATGCGAGACGAAACGACGGCAAAGGCCCGGCAAGCGAACCCGGGAAGGTGGCCATCGCCGAGGCCGCGGGTTGGAAAACAGAGGATTTCGACGATCGTGGAGGGTATGAGCCCGGCTTCATACCGGGCTTTGTCCTGGCAATGCCGACGGTTGCCAATTCACCCTACCGGTTGGCCAAAAACCTTCTTGCCAAACCGGGAGAGGACCCACACGAATTGCGCTACCATCATTTTTCGATCTTGATGAACGCCGATCGCAGGCTTGCCTTCGTTACCGCCTGCAATATCGATGGATCCCGCACCAAGGCGGTCAATCGTGAGGACAAGACGGTCATCGAAAACCCGTCGCTTCTCGAATTGGGGGTGGAGTCGATTTCCGGTTCGGAAGCCAGCGATGCTTTCCGGCCGGATCGGCGCATCGATCTTGGCGAGCAGATGACCCAGGAATTCTATTCGAGCCAGAATGTGCCTGGATTTCCCGTCGCAAAATCCAAGGAACGAATCGCTCGAATGTTCCAGAAGGGCCATATTACACTTCGCGGCGACCCCGCATGGGGCGTCGATCAGGAGGCGGTCGCGGCAGAACGCGACACGTTCTTTTATACCAATGCTGCGCCGCAAGTCGGCTTCTTCAATCAAGGAAGCTCGCTTAACCATCCCGGCTCCAAAGGGAAGTTGAGATGGCGCGCGGTAGAAACCTATGTGCTGCGCAACGCCTATACGACGCGAGGCCGTGTCACGGTGTTTGCCGGGCCAGTGTTCGGCGAGGACGATCCTCCCTACCGCTTCGACAGCCATGTTCCGCTGAAGTTCTGGAAGATCGCGCTGTGGTCCGATCAAGCTGGCCTGCGCGCCATCGCGCTGCTGGCGGACCAGAAGCCGGTTTTGGAAGTGATGCCCGAAGCGTTCGGCGAGCGTGCCGAGGCATTCGATGACCCGCTTGAAATTGCCAGGGTATCGGAGTTCCTTTCGACGGTGGCCGAGATTGAAGAGCTGACCGGCCTGAACTTTGGCCAGCAGGTGCGCGACGCCGACATTCGGGCCGGTTCCGAATCCGCCCCAGCACAGACGTTCAACCCAACGCAACTGGCGCCCAAGACGTCACGGCCAAAGGCTTCGGCGACCAAGACTTCGACGTCCAAGACTTTGGCGGCCAAGACTTCGGCGCCCAAGACTTCGGCGGCCAGCGCCCGACTTCCTGCCAAGCGATCGAAGCGATCGGCGTCTGACGACTGAAGCTTGGACCGGTCGCGACTTCTGCCGCTCGAAGGCGGTCATCCGTTCAGCTAGGCATGAGCAAGCTCAGCCTGGGATGAGCAAGCTCAGCCCGGGATGAGCAAGCTCAGCCCGGCATGAAGCCGGTGCGCAGCGCGTGAGCCCATTCGGGCCGTCCCGCGTGCTCGGCCTGATACGCCGCCGCCTCATGGTCATAGTCGACGGCGATGGATTCGAAACGATCGGGATGCAAGTCGACGATGCCGTAGCGGGCGTGCGGCGAACCCTGTTCGGAGACATGCGCCGGCGGGGTTGAATCGTCATAGGCGGGGCAGCCGATGCTGCCCGGGTTGAAGATGACCGGACCGCCGGGAATGCGGACCAGCTCGCTGCGATGGCTGTGGCCGCAAAGCATGATGCGGCAGGCGGGATCGATCGCGCCGAGGCGCCGCTGGATTGCGACCAGCGGCGCGCGCACCAGCCGGCCGTCGACGATCGCGTCAGTCAGGTATTTTTCGTCGTGGTCGGGCCGGGCATGGAAGGCGAGTATGCCGGGCGCGACTTCCAGCGTGAGGGGCAGCGCAAATAGCGCCTCGCGTTGGCCCGCGGTCAGCCGTTCCTGCGCGTAGCGGTCGGACGGCCACATGGTCTCGTCGGCGGTGTCGCGGGCAACGCGGCGGTCGTGATTGCCGCGCACCGTCGGCAGGTCGAGCGTCTCGAGCCGCTCCATGGTCTCGCGCGGCCAGAGCGGGCCGGAAACGCAATCGCCGAGATTGACGATGAGGTCGGCGCCGCCGCGCTGCCGCAGATCATCGAGCACGGCGTCGAGCGCCAGGACATTGCCGTGGATGTCGGCGAGGACGGCAATGCGCATGGCAGGCTCCGTTAATTGGAATGGCTGGAGGGCAGGTGAAACTACTTTGCCCGCCTCGCGAGGCGGGCGAGAGCGGAACCCAGCTTCGGGTCGTTCAGGCGCGGACTTCGATCTCGTGGCCGCCGACCGCCGGCAACGATGCGTCGCCGGCCGCGGCAATAACACTGTCGAGCAGGCCCGGGAAGCGGCGGTCGAGATCGTCACGGCGCAGCGTGATCAGCCGGCTGGTTCCAACCGCCTCGGTGCGGGTGACGCCGGCCTCACGCAGCTTGGCCAGATGGTAGCTCAGATTGGTCTTCGAGCAGAGATCGAGGAACCGGCTGCAATTCAGCGGCACGCCCTCTTTGCTGGCGAGATAGCGCACGATGGCCAGCCGCGTCGGGTCGCCGAGCACGGCAAGCACGTTCGGCAGGCTGATCTGGTCGGCGGTGGGATGGGGCAAGGTCATGCCCAGGAATTAAGCACATTCGGAGCCGATTTCAACGCATCTCCTCTCGTGGCCAATGGACACATAGTTTCGTCCCGTCGCCCCGTCCTGACACCGGGCTGTCAGGATGGTTCGGCTATTTTGCAGTGGCTTTATTGACATCATGCCCTGTTATGTCCAATTGTTCAATAACCTTTGAACTAAGGAAATTGCCATGGATAAGCGCCTCATCTGGCTTGCGCTCGGATCGTTCACGATTTCGACCGAAGGTTTCGTCATCTCCAGCCTTTTGCCCGATATTGCAAAGGATGCCGCCATCTCCATTCCGCTCGCCGGCACGCTGATCACCGCGTTTGCGCTCGCCTATGCGATCGGCACGCCGATCCTGGCAACGCTGACCGGCGAATGGGACCGGCGCCGCGTCATCCTGTGGACGCTGGTGTTCTTCGTGTTGGGCAACGTCGCCGCGGCGCTAAGCTCCTCCTTCGAATTGCTGTTGATCGCGCGCATCGTCATGGCGCTGTCGTCAGGCTTGTTCGCGGCGACCGCACAGGGAACGGCCGTTGCGCTTGTCGACGATCATCATCGCGCCCGCGCCATTGCCGTGGTCGTCGGCGGCACTACGGTTGCGGTCGCGGTCGGAGCACCGCTCGGCGCGCTCGTTGCGACGGTTGCCGGCTGGCGCGGCACCTTCTTTGCCATTGCCGGCCTTGGTGCGCTCGCCGGCGCGATCCTGTGGTACCGGCTGCCGCGCGGCATCGTCGGCACCAGGCTGCCGCTCCGGATGCGGCTGGCAGCGGCACTTCGCCCCGGCGTCATGCCTATCCTGGTGACGACCATCCTGGCCCTGATCGGCGCCTTCACCGTCTTTGCCTTTGTCGCGCCGCTCGCGATCGAAGGCGGCGGACTGAACCCGATCGCGCTTCCCGGAATGCTGCTCGCTTTCGGCGTTGGCGCGGTCATCGGCAATATCGGCGGCGGGCAGGCCGCCGACCGTTTCGGCGCGACGCGCACCGTCTGCTGGTCGCTGGCGCTGAGTGCCGCCATGCTGGTCACGTTTTCGCTGATCCCGATGTTCCTGCCGCGCGAGATCGCCGGGCCGGCGCTCATGGCCATGATGGTGCCGTGGGGCATCGTCGGCTGGGCGTTCCCGCCGGCGCAGGCCAGCCGTATCATCAAGCTGGCGCCCGATGCCGCGCCCATCGTGCTATCGCTGAACGCTTCGGCGCTCTATCTCGGCGTGGCACTGGGTGCCGTGGTCGGCGCCGCTGTGCTGCGCTATGGCGCACCGGCCGACCTCGGCGTGGTCGCGGCGGCGTTCCCGATCATCGGTCTGGGCGTAGTACTGGCGGGCCATCTGGCGGCGCGTCCGGTAGCGATGCCGGCCGAATGAGGCTGTCAGTGGAGCTTGGCTGCCGGCCGCCGATAATTCAACTCGCGGCCGGCGGTACGTCAAAATCGAGCGCGGCGATTTCGTCCAGCGCCGCTCGCAGGCTTGCCGCCTGCTCCTTTCCAAACATCTCCTCGAAGCGCTGCTGAGCGACTTGCCACAGCTTCAGGGCTTCTTCGAGCTTGATCCGGCCCTGCGATGTCAGCCTGACGCGCCTGATGCGGCGGTCGACAGGGTCGGCGAAGGTCTCGATATAGCCGTCCCGGATCAGTGGCTTCAGAGTATGACCGAGGGCCGACAGGTCCATGACGAGGGCAGCGGCAATGGCACCCATCGTCGGTTCGTCGCCGATGTGGATCTGGTATAGCAGGCCCTGCTGCGTGGCCTTCAGGCCCGAGGGCGCGAGCACATCATCATAGAACTGGCCGAGTTTTCGGGTCGCACGGCGCAACACGGCGTTGTTGCAAAGCGCCAGGCCGGGCAGGGTGGTTTGGGACATTGGCGGATTTCCGATGAGGGGACCGGAAGGAACCCCTCGATGCGAACCAGAAATAGTCCTTGCCCCGCCGATTGACAAGATGATGGTATATGCCTATTTTAAAACAGTGGCATATACCATTAATTGATGATCTGCCAGTCGAAGCAAGGGTGTTGCCCTGCGGCTCTGGCGTTGGAACCAGAAGGAACAAGACAATGAGCAATCAGGACAAAGGCACGGCGGTCGTCACCGGCGCCTCCTCCGGCATCGGCGCGGTCTATGCCGACCGGCTCGCCGGCCAAGGTTACGATCTGGTGTTGGTGGCACGGCGCGCCGACCGGCTGAAGGAATTGGCGGAGAGGCTCCGCTACGCGTATGGTATCAAAGTCAGCATCATCAGCGCCGACCTGGCCGAAGACGGCGATCTGCGGCGGGTCGAGCAGGCGATATCAAGCGACGACAGCGTGACGCTGCTGGTCAACAATGCCGGCCTTGGCGGCGCGCAGATGGTGGCAACGGCCGATGCCGATGTCGCCGAGCGCATGATCAAGGTCAATGTCGTGGCGCTGACTCGCCTGACGCGCGCGGTGCTGCCGGGGCTGCTGTCCCGCAACCGCGGCGCCATCGTCAACATCGCATCGGTGCTGGCCTTCGATACCTCGTTCGGCGGCATCTACAGCGGCACCAAAGCCTACGTCGTCAACTTCACCGAAGCCTTGCAGCGGGAAGTCGCCGATAGCAAGGTAGCTGTACAGGTCGTGCTGCCGGGAGCCACCCGGACCGAGTTCTGGGAAGTCGCCGGAAGCGATATTGCCAACGTGCCGCAAGAGATCGTCATGACGGCCGACGATCTGGTCGATGCGGCGCTTGCCGGCCTGGCCAAGGGCGAAACCGTCACCGCGCCCGGGCTCTCCGATCCGGCTGGATTGGAAACCTATCTTGGTGCGAGGCAAGGCTTCTTCGGCAGCCTTCTGGCCGGCAAGCCGGCGGCGCGTTACGCTGCCTGACATAGCTAAAGACTAACTTTACGCTGTCCGCCACATCGGAATGATCGAGGCGGCCAGCAGCAGGCCAAGCACGGCGTTGAGCATGCGCCACTGCCGCTCGGTTCGCAGCAACCGGGCGAGCAGCGTGCCCGCCACGCACCACGCCGCCAGCGATAGGGCCGCTGCAAGACCGAAGACCGTGCCGAGCAGCACGGCGAGCTGCAGCGGCCCGTTGGCGAGCGCGGCAAAGGATGCCGCCGCTCCCAACCCCATGGCCCAGCCCTTTGGGTTCATCCATTGCAGGCCGGCGCCGCCCAAAAAGCTGTTCGGCTTTGCCATGGCCACGTCCAGATTGGGCGGACCGCTGCGGCCGATCTTGAGGGCAAGCCACGTCAGATAGAGGGTACCGGCCATTTTCATTGCCAGTTGAAGCGAAGGGGCGGCGGCCAGCAGACCGGCAAGCCCGGCAGCACCTGCCGCAGCCACCGTGGCCAGGCCGGCCGCACTCCCGGCCATCAGCGGGATAGAGCGGCGAAAGCCGAACTGCGCACCGGACGCCGTCGATAAGGTCGTGGCCATGCCGGGCGTTGAGGTTGAGACCAGCGCGAACAGGACGAGGGGAAGGACGGGTTCAAACATGCTGCTTCCTTTGGAGCCTGCACGGTAGGCTGTTTGGCTCATCAGTAAATGCAATGTTTGCTATGGTTTGTATTAGCAAATATAATGGCCAGATGCTCCGCAATCTCGATACTGCCCTGATCCGAACCTTCGTCACCGTTGCCGATAAGGCCAGCATGACGGCAGCAGCCAATGCGTTGCATCTGACGCAAGGTGCCGTCAGCCAGCAGATCAAGCGTTTGGAAGAGGTTCTCGGCTGCAGCCTGTTCGAGCGCGACCGGCGTGGATTGCGGCTGACCCGCTCCGGCGAGCGATTATTCGGCAAGGGCAAGCGCCTGCTTTCCCTCAATGACGAGATCCTGGCGGAGATGGCGGGCGATGCAGTTGCCGGTCAGGTGCGGCTTGGCGTGCCGTACGACCTTGTCGGCACCTTGCTTGCGCCGGTGCTGAAGGCCTATGCCGAAGCCTATCCGCAGGTCGAGATCTCGCTTGTCTGTGCTTCGTCGCCAGAGTTGGCCGCAGCCTTGGCAGCCGGCACGATCGAGCTCGCGGTGATCGAGGAGCCGATCGGTCGGTCGGCCGGCGAATGCCTTGTTGTCGACCGGCTGGTCTGGGTCGGCGCCAAAGGCGGCGCCGCCCGCGGCAAGCGGCCCTTGCCGGTTTCGATGGTCGCCGAGACCTGTGCGTTCCGCCCGGTGGTGCTGGAGGCGCTTAACGAGCATGGGCTGGAATGGCGCACCGTATTCGAAAACGGCAGCATTGACGCGACGACGGCGACAGTGCGTTCGGACTTGGCCGTCACCACCTGGTTGGCGTCGACCGTGCCTGTCGACCTCGACATTTTGGCCAACGATCCGGAGCTGCCGTCATTGCCGAATTTTTCGATCAATCTGCATTTGCCGAAGCACGACGTCGCGCCGGCTGCACTGGCATTCGCGGGCCACCTCCGCGATGGGTTGGCAGGGCGACGAGAGGCGGCTTAAAAACAGCAAAAAGGACGGCCAGTGTTCAGCCGTCCTTGATCGCCCTGCGGCATCTACTTCCAGTTCTTGCGCCGCTCGATCTCGGCTTCGGACGGCTGCTCCGTGGCAAATGACCCGGTCTTGATCTCGCCGGAGCGTTCATAGCTCGCCATGATGACACCGGTGGTCGATGCCTGCGAACGGGTCAGCTTGAAGGCGGCGGGTATTGTGCCGCTGCCGAACAGTTTTTTGCCCTTGCCCAGCACCAGCGGGAAAATCAGCAGGCTGATCTCGTCGATCAGGTCATTGGCGAGCAAGGTCTGGATCAGCTCGCTCGATCCCTGAATGAGCAGGTCGGGGCCGTCCTCCTGCTTCATCCGGCGCAACGTCGCCACGACATCGCTGCCGAGCGGCTGGCTGTTTTGCCAGGACAGCGAATCCGGCCTGTGCGTCGCCACATATTTGGTGACGGCGTTGAAGCTGTCGGCGATCGGATCATTTTTCTGATAAGGCCAGTGGGCGGCAAAGATGTCGTAAGTCTTGCGGCCGAGAAGCAGCGCGAACGGTTTTGAAAACGTCTCGCCCATCGCGGCGCCCATCACATCGTCCCAGTAATGAAACGTCCAGCCGCCGAATTTGAAGCCGCCGACAGGGTCCTCTTGCGGGCCGCCAGGCGCCTGCATGACGCCGTCGAGGCTGACGAATGTTGCGGCGATGATCTTCCTCATTGGAGCTCCCTTTCCCTGATCCGTGCCGTCATGGCCGGAGTTCGAGCCAAGGACGGGCGAACGGACATTTGTCCGACAGCGGCCGGCAAATTTCTAGGACCGGGGGCAGGTGACTGCCGACCTTATCGTCTCAGCTTGGAGCCGAGAACGCTCAGCCCAAGCCAACGACCGTATCGTAGAGCAGCTTGAAGTTGAGCACCAGGATGAGCGCGGCAACCACCCAGGCCAGCACGGCGACGGCGCGGGAAATGGCAAAATTGCCCATCTTGCGCTTGTCCGAGACGAACTGCACCAGCGGTACGACAGCGAAGGGGAGCTGCATCGACAGGATTACCTGGCTGAAGACCAGCAACTGACCGGTTCCCTTCTCGCCATAGAGCGCGGTGACCACCACCACCGGAATGATGGCGATGCCGCGCGTCAGCAGGCGGCGCGCCCATTGCGGGATGCGCAGCCGCAAGAACCCTTCCATCACGATCTGGCCGGCGAGCGTCGCCGTCACCGTCGAGTTCAGGCCGGAGGCGAGCAGCGCTACGGCAAACAGGATGGAAGCGATGCCGAGGCCAAGCAGCGGCGACAGAAGCTCGAAGGCCTGGCCGATCTCGGCAACGTCATGATGACCGGTGCCGTGGAACGCCACCGCCGACACGATCAGGATGGAAGCATTGACGAACAACGCCAGTATCAGCGCGATGGTCGAGTCGGTCGTCGCCCATTTGATGGCGTCGCGCTTGCCGCGATCGGTGCGCTCATAGGCGCGGGTCTGCACGATCGAGGAATGCAGATAGAGATTGTGCGGCATCACCGTGGCGCCGATGATGCCGATGGCGATGTAGAGCATGGCCGGATTGGTGACGATCTCGGACGACGGCACGAACATCGCATGCAGGATGGAGCCGACCGGCGGGGCGGCGGCAAAGATCTGGATGGCGAAGCAGCCGAAGATGATAATCAAAAGCGCTATGATGAAGGCCTCGAGGAAACGGAAGCCCTTGTTCATCAGCAGCAGCAGCAGGAAGGCATCAAGCGCGGTGATGATGGCGCCGCCTATCAGCGGAATGCCGAACAGCAGTTGCAAGGCGATCGCCGTGCCAATGACCTCGGCCAGGTCGCAGGCGATGATGGCCAGTTCGCAAGCGACCCAAAGCATGAAATTGACTGGTCGCGGATAATAGGCGCGGCACGCCTGCGCAAGGTCGCGGCCGGTGGCGATGCCGAGCCGGGCGGCGAGTGCCTGCAGCAGGATCGCCATCAGGTTCGACAACATGATGATGAAAAGCAGCGTGTAGCCGAATTGGGCCCCGCCGGCGAGGTCGGTCGCCCAATTGCCCGGATCCATATAGCCGACCGAAACCATGTAGCCCGGCCCCATGAAGGCGAACAGCCGGCGAAGCCAGATCCCCGAGTGCGGCACCGCGATCGTTGCGTTGACTTCGCGAAGGCTGGGCTGCTCGTCGTCCTCCGGGCGGGCAAATCGCCACATGGACCGGGGGGCTGAGGTGGCTTCGGCTTCCGACATGAAATGGCTTTCCACTGGAACGATCGATGTTGTCTCCTTATCTATGCCACGGCTGAACATTATGCAATATGCTATATTTCATTGTCTGAGCTTTTTCTTGTGGCCGCTTGGCGTGCGGCCTGAACGGCAGTGAACGCCGGTTGCGCCGGCCACCGAATGGAAATAAACGGCCAGAACCAATAGGGTTCCGTGTTATGACCGCAATGTCGATTCAAACTGCCGGGAGGAGCGCGTATTGGCGCTGAAGAAAAGACCGGTTCCTCGCGAAAAGCCGCTGCCTGACGCAGAAATCCACTCGGAAGGCTTCAGGCAGACGCGTGAAGCGCGCCGCAGCGCGCTGGTCGAGGATTATGTCGAGCTCATCGCCGACCTGATCGAGGATGGCAACGAGGCGCGCCAGGTCGATATCGCGGCACGGCTCGGCGTCGCTCAGCCGACGGTCGCGAAAATGCTGACGCGGCTGTGCGCCGACGGGCTGGTCTCCCGGAAGCCTTATCGCGGCGTGTTCCTGACCGATGCCGGCCGCAAGGTTGCGGAAGAGAGCCGCATTCGCCACCAGACGGTCGAGGCCTTCCTGCGCTCGCTCGGGGTCAGCGCCGAGACGGCGCGCATCGACGCCGAGGGCATCGAGCATCATGTCAGCGCCGAGACGCTCGAAGCCTTTCGCAAGGCAATAATCGCCGCCCGCTGAAAAGCACGGCCAGCGTATCTCTTCGCGCGACTCGCTTCCCACGAGCAGGGTGAACGGCACAGACCTTGCGATGTCTCGGCCAGAGCAGGCAAGCGTCAGCAAGCATTGCTTGTTCGCACGAAAAATACTGTGACTTGGCGTAACCGTTGAGATAATTGTTGTCGTGTCCGATCGAACCGGGACACGGCCCGATCGGCCGGAAAATTGCATCACGGGGGTTGCCATGCTCTGGAAGGGCCGTCGTCAGAGTGACAATGTCGAGGACGAGCGCGGCCAGAGCGGCGGGCTTGGCGGCGGGCCGGGGCAGTTTCGCATCCCGATCGGCGGTCGCGCGGGCGGCGGCGGCATGTCGGGCATTATCATCGTAGGGTTGATTTTCCTGGCAGGGTGGTATTTCGGCTTCGACCCGAGTCAGATCCTCGATAACAGCGGCTTGCAGCCCGGCGGCGGTCAGATCACCGACAATAGCGGTGCGCAAGGCGGCGGCACCGGTGCGCCCGCCTCCGACGAGATGAAGCAGTTCGTGTCGACTGTGCTGGCCGAGACCGAGGACACGTGGACCGGTATTTTTCAGTCCGAGGGCCTGACCTATCAAGATCCAAAACTGGTCCTGTTCAGCGGACGGATCGGCTCTGCTTGCGGCTCTGCCTCGTCAGCGGCCGGACCATTCTACTGTCCCAACGATCGCAAAGTCTATCTCGACACCACCTTCTTCCAGCAGCTCGATCAGCAGTTCGGTGCCTCGGGCGATTTCGCACAGGCCTATGTGATCGCGCATGAGGTCGGCCACCATGTGCAGAACCTCGTCGGCATCCTGCCCAAATTCAACCAGATGCGGCAGAGCATGGGCGAAGCGGACGCCAACCACATGTCGGTGCAGGTCGAGTTGCAGGCCGACTGCTTTGCCGGCATCTGGGCGCATTTCACCGGTCAGAAAGGCATCTTGGAACAGGGCGACATGGCGGAGGCACTGAACGCCGCCAAGCAGATCGGCGACGACACGCTGCAGAAGAAGATGCAGGGCTACGTCGTGCCGGAAAGCTTCAACCACGGCACGTCGCAGCAGCGGCAGACCTGGCTGGCGCGAGGCTTCCAGAACGGCAAGCTTTCGGACTGCGACACGTTCAACAACCCGATCTGAGCCGACGGTTTTCTCGTAATCCGAGAGACTGGATCGCAGTCAGGGGATGTCAGGATGAAAGCACTCTGCCCGTTCCCTCATTGTTCCCAGCGATGTGCTCGCCTATAAGGTGTGTTCCCGTTAGCTTGGGCGGCCCGAGGAGATACCATCATGATAGACCCCAAAACCGCCAGGCGGGGCCTTGCGCTTGTTTTCACCACCCTGCTGCTCGACATCATTGGCTTCGGCATCATTATGCCGGTGCTGCCGGCCTATCTCAGGGAATTGACCGGCGTCGGCATCAGCGAGGCGGCTATCGAGGGCGGCTGGCTGTTCTTCGTCTATGCGGCGATGCAGTTCGTTTTCGCACCAGTGATGGGCGGGTTGAGCGACCGGTTCGGGCGGCGGCCTATCCTGCTTGCCTCGGTGCTGACGTTCGCTATCGACAATCTGATCTGCGCTATCGCCTGGTCCTATCCGATGCTGTTCATCGGCCGCGTGCTGGCCGGCATTTCCGGCGCCAGTTATTCCACGACATCGGCATTCATTGCCGATATCTCGACCGACGAAAATCGTGCGAAGAATTTCGGGCTGCTCGGCATTGCTTTCGGCGTCGGCTTCGTCATCGGGCCGGTTCTGGGCGGGTTGCTCGGCACGTTCGGGCCGCGTGTGCCGTTCTATTTCGCTGCCGGGCTTGCTTTCGCAAACTTTCTGATCGCGCTGTTTCTGTTGCCGGAAACACTTGATAACAAGCACCGTCGCCGCTTCGAGTGGAAACGCGCGAACCCGGTCGGCACGCTCGTCCAGATGCGCAACTACGAAGGTATCGGCTGGATCGGACTTGTCTTCTTTCTGATGACGCTGGGGCACATGATGTATCCTGCGGTCTGGTCGTTCGTCTCCAGTTATCGCTATGGCTGGAGCGAACAACAGATCGGCTTCTCGCTCGGCGCTTTCGGCCTGTGCGGGGCGATCGTCATGGCGACAGTCCTGCCGCGCGTGATCCCTAAGCTCGGCGAGTGGAAGACGGCGGTAATCGGTCTGGCATTTACCGCACTCAGCGCCTTCGGCTACGCCTTCGCGTCACAAGGCTGGATGATCTATGCAGTGATCGTCGTCGGATGTCTCGAGGCGTTGGCCGACCCGCCGCTCAGAAGCCTGGCGGCCGCCAAGGTGCCACCTTCCGCCCAGGGCGAACTCCAAGGCGCAATGACCTCGATCTTCTCGATCACGTCGATCATCACACCGCTGCTTTATACGGCGATCTTTTCCTGGTTCACGGGCCCGAACGCGCCCGTGGTTTTCGGCGGTGCCCCCTATCTGCTCGGCGCGATTTTCCTCACGCTGGCGCTCGTCGTCTTCGTCACCAGGGTGGCCAAGCCGACGCCGAAGGAAGTCAAACGCATGCACACGCAGGAAGCCGTGACGGACGGGGCTTGATCGGCGCCGGGAGCCCGGCCGGCGCCGTCAATCAGATCCGTTTTTACGCAATGCGCTAAACACGCTCGGCCAGTGCCGGCTCGCCGCGCTTTTCGCGGATGAGATTGACGAAGCGGCGAAACAGATAGTGCGAATCCTGCGGGCCGGGCGAGGCTTCGGGATGATGCTGGACCGAGAAGACCGGCCTGCCGGTGAGCGCAATGCCGCAATTCGAACCGTCGAACAGCGAGACATGGGTTTCCTCGACGCCGCTCGGCAATGAGTCGGCGTCGACGGCAAAGCCATGGTTCATCGAGACGATCTCGACCTTGCCGGTGGTGTGGTCCTTGACGGGATGATTGGCGCCGTGGTGGCCCTGATGCATTTTTGCGGTCTTGCCGCCCAGCGCCAGCGCCAGCATCTGGTGGCCGAGGCAGATGCCGAAAAGCGGGATTTCGGTCTTCAACAGATCCTGGATAACCGGAACGGCGTAGTCGCCGGTGGCTTCCGGATCGCCAGGGCCGTTGGATAGAAAAATGCCGTCCGGCCGCATCGCCAGGATCTCCTCGGCGCCGGTTTTTGCCGGCACCACGGTGACCTTGGCGCCGAGGCCGGCCAGCAGGCGCAATATGTTGCGCTTGACGCCGTAGTCGACGGCAACGACGTGCATCGACGGATCAGCCTGTTCGCCAAAGCCCTCGTTCCAGACCCAAGGCGTCTCGCGCCAGACTGATGACTGGCCGGAGGTCACCTCCTTGGCGAGATCAAGCCCGATAAGCCCTGACCATGCGGCGGCGCGGCGCTTGAGGTCATCGATGTCGAAGATACCGTCGGGCGCGTGCGCGATGACGGCATTGGGCATGCCCTTTTCGCGGATCAGCGCGGTCAGCGCCCGCGTGTCGATGCCTGAAAGTGCGACGATGCCGCGCTTCTTCAGCCACTGGTCGAGACCGGTTCCGGCCCGGTAATTCGACGGGTTGGTGACATCGGCCTTGAACACGGCGCCGACGGCGCCGGCGCGGGCCAGCGGGTTGAGGTCTTCGGTGTCTTCGTCATTGGTGCCGATATTGCCGATATGCGGAAAGGTGAAAGTGACGATCTGGCCGGCATAGGATGGGTCGGTGAGTATCTCCTGGTAGCCGGTCAGCGCGGTGTTGAAGCAGACCTCGGCGACGGCGGAGCCGGCGGCGCCCAGACCACGGCCCTCTATGACAGTGCCGTCGGCCAGCACCAGCAGGGCTGTCGGCCTCTCGCTGGCCCAAGGGGGGGTCGACGCGGCTGTCATCGTAGCCATGGCGGCACTCCTAAAGGTTGCGCCCTCAGTCGGCGCAACAAAAGGCGCGAAGCGGCGATCTCACAGCCTCGGCGCGCTAGGTTTTCATTTGTGCCTGTCGTTGCCCAAAACCGCTGCGCATTTTTGGGCGACGTGCACTAGAATTCAATTTCATGCAAGGCCCAGTACATAGGGGAAGGCGCCAAGGCGGTCAATGATGCCGCGCCGTGCGAGCCTAGATTTATTTCGTCGAATAATATCAGCGGTTTGCCGGACGCTATCGAGTTTGCCTTGAGCTATCGGCACGACTATTGTCCGCCGCATTCGAAGGAGAAAGCACCATGCGAGGCAAAATCGCCGAATCCCTGAAGAGCGCGATGAAGTCGCAGGACAAGCGCCGGCTGCCGACATTGCGGCTGATCCAGGCGGCCATCCATGATCGCGACATCGCCAATCGCGGCGCCGGCAAGGAGCCGGCGAGCGATGACGAGATCCTGCAGATCCTGGCCAAGATGGTGAAGCAGCGCGAAGAATCGGCCAAGGCGTTCGATGACGGCAAGCGGCCGGAGCTTGCAGCGCAGGAGCGCGACGAGATGGCCATCATCCGCGACTTCCTGCCGACGCAGCTGGGCCAGGCCGAGACGGAAAGCGCCGTCCGTTCCGCCATCGCCGAGACTGGTGCCAGCGGCGTCAAGGACATGGGCAAGGTGATGGCGGCGCTCAAGGAAAAATACGCCGGCCAGATGGATTTCTCCAAGGCGAGCGGCATCGTCAAGAGCCTGCTGCAGTAAGCCGCCGAAGGCCCTTGCCGTCGCGCCCGCAATCCGGCAGCCAAAAGCTCGCGCCCGTGATCGAACTCGTCAAACCGGCGTTTGAACACCTGCCGTCCTACAAGGCGGCCCTCGAGCGCGGCTGGTCGCCGGACAATGTGCGGCTGCTCGACGCGACGCGCGAGCAGCTTGCGGCTATCGAAAAGGATCCAGCGACTTTCCTTGGCGATCTCGACGATTCCGATGGCAAGGGACCGCCGATCACCTTGCCCGACGGTTCGACGGTGCCGCGGCTGCCCGGATTCCGGCGCTGGATCTGGGACGGGGAAGTCGCAGGCTCAATCGGCCTGCGCTGGCAGCACGGCACCGCGTCGCTGCCGTCGCATGTGCTCGGCCACATCGGCTATGCGGTGGTGCCGTGGAAACGGGGACGCGGCTATGCGACCGAGGCGCTGCGGCTGATGCTGGTGGAGGCGAGGGCGGTTGGCCTGCCCTTCGTCGAAATCACCTGCAAGCCTCACAATGTGCCCTCGCAGAAGGTCGTTCTGGCCAATGGCGGCCGGCTGGTCGGGCGTTTCTTCGAGGACGCCGCCTATGGCGGCGCGGAAAGCCTGCGCTACCGGATCGATCTGTAGCCCTATTCGGCGGCAGCCGGCAGCGGCGGCGCAGCCCGGCTTCGCCATTCCCAGACATGCGAGGCAAGCGCAACCGCGACGGCGACCAGCATGGCGATCGCGCCAACCACCGGCAGGCTGCGATAGCCATAGCCGGCATTGAGCATCGCCGCGCCGAGCGATGCGGCGAGCGCGATGCCGACATTGAAGCCCGACGGGATGAGCGACGAGGCAAGGTTGGAGGCGTCCGCGGTCCAGGTCAGGATGCGGGTCTGGATCGGCGTGCCGATGGCAAAGTTGAGGCCGCCCCAGACGAAGATCGCTATCACCATCGGCAGCGGGTAAGGGCCGACAGCGTAGATCAAGGCGAGCATTGCCGCCTGTAGGAAAAGCATGGCGATAAGCGACGGCATCAGCTTCCAGTCGGCGAGCCGCCCGCCGACAAAGACGCCGATCGTTGCGCCGACCCCGTTGAGCAAGAGCACCCAAGGTATCCATTTCTCGTCGAGGCCGGTGACCTCAAGCAGCGTCGGCGTGATGTAGGTGAACAGGCCGAACTGGCCGATCATCAGCATCAGCATAACAATGAGCGAGGTCCAGACCTGCTGGCGTGCGAGCACACGGACCTCGCTTCCAAGGCTCGCCGACGGGCTCGACGATCCCGTCTTGCGCGGCAGCAGGGCGCCGACTGCCGTGAAGGCCACCACACCGAGCGCGCACATCACCCAGAATGTCGCACGCCATCCCCAGATGTTGCCGATTGCCGTGCCGGCCGGAACGCCGATTACGTTCGATACGGTGAGGCCGGACAGGATCAGCGCCACCGCCATGCCGCGCTGGTCTTCGCGCACGAGGCCGACGGCCACCACCATGGCAACGCCGAAATAGGCGCCATGCGCGACGGCCACCGCTATCCGCAACAGCAGCATCGAGGCGAAGTCGGGCGCCAGCGCACAGGCGGCCTGGCCGATGGTGAAGGCTGCAGTCAGTCCAAGCAGCAGGGCCTTGCGGGAGAAGCTTTTGGTGGCGAGCGCCAGCAGCGGGCCGCCGACTGCAATGCCGCCGGCATAGCCGGAAACGAGATAGCCGGCGGTCGGGATCGCGACGCCAAGGCCCTCCGCCACCTGCGGCAGCACGCCGGCGATGACGAATTCGGTGGTGCCGAAGGCGAAGGCGGCAATGAACAGGGCAATGAGGGGGAGCATGGCGGAAAGGCGATCCTCGGATAAGGTCGCCTCAAACCACGGATGAGGGCAGCGGGCAATCCAGAAATTGTCGACGCCGCTTTAGCTTTTCTTGATCGCCGGTCAGGCGTCCGCGCGGAGGCAAGAGCTAGGCGGCTGCCTTCCTCCCGTAAGGAATTTTCAGCCACGCACGTTCGTGAAGATAGTAGAGCAGCGACTTGGTGACGACCTCGGTCAGGCCGATGGCAGCGGCGAGCTTGATGCTTCCGGTCACGACGAGCGAAATGATCATCGTGTCGATGGTGCCGGTGATGCGCCAGGAAAGCGCTTTGGCGAAGCTGCGAGAATGGGTGTCCATCGACTTTCCTTCCGGTAGATGCGGCGATCTTTAGCCGACAGACAGGAGGTGGCGCAAAGATAATTTCTGCGCATTGGCCCACAGCAATTTTCATAGGCGATGTTCTAAAGCTTCCCGGCCTGTGGATGCAATCTATCCGGCCTTCAGCCGCGAACCGGTGAGCAGGCCACGTTCTTCAAGAACGGGATAGGCCATCGAGGCGAGCAGCGAGTTGATCTGCTTGAGGTCGCGAATGGTGTCGAGATGGATGGAACTGGTCTCGACACTCTTGGCGGTGCCGTCGCGCAGCCGCACGAAATGGCTCTGGCTGGTTTCCTTCTCGCGGTCGCGCAGCCGGTCCTTTTCCAGCACCAACTGGCGAGCGGTCTCCGGATCGCGGGACACCAGCACGTTGAAGGCAAGCCTGGCATTGGCAAGCACCAAGGCATGGAAGGCGCAAAGCTCACGCCAGCCTTCCGGCGTGAACTCCAGCCCACGCTCGAATTTCTTCTTCACGTGGACCAGCATGTTGCGCACGATGATGTCGCCGACCTGCTCCAGCTTGACGCAGGCGCCGATCAGTTCCTGGCAACGCAGCGCCTCGTCCTCGCTCAGCGGGTTCTTGGTGACCCTGGCCAGATAGAGCTTGATCGCAGCGTGCTTCCTGTCGACACGGTCGTCGAGTGCGGCCAGCGCGCCGATCTTGTCGGCATCGGCGCTCTCATAGAGCTCGATGATCCGTTTCAGCATGATCTCGACCGTTTCGCAGACCCGCACCACCTCGCGGGTGGCGTTGGCCAATGCCTGGCTCGGCACGTCGAGCGCACTTTCGTTGAGCGCCGAAAGCTCGACGACGTCGAGCGCGTTGGCGGCCTGGGGCTTGGTGCCCAACGCCACGATCCTTTCCGAGGCGCGATAGACCAGGCTCGCCAGCGGTAGGCCGGCGACCAGGATCAGGATGTTGAAGACAATGTGGGCATTGACGATCTGCTCGGGCACCGTGCTGCCCAAGAAGGCGACCGGCGGCTTGAACGTCAGGAACAGGATCAGCATGATCAGCGAACCCATGCCGCGCATCAGGAGATTGCCGATCGGCACGATACGAACGCCGGGTTCTGCGTTGCGGGTTAGAAGCGGCGCGATGATCGAAGAGCCGAGATTGACACCCAGCACCAGCACGATACCGAGTTCGGGCGGGATGAAGCCGCGGCCGGCCAGCGTCACCATCAGCAGCACCGCGGCGATCGAGGAATGGAACAGCCAGGTGATCACCGCCGCCAGAAGATAGGCGGTGACAGGATCGCCGGAGAAGTAATCGACGATGAGCGGCATCAGCGTGCTCTGGCGCAGCGGCTCCGACGCCTGGCCGATCATCTCCAGCGACAGAAGCAGCAGGCCGATGCCGACCAGGATGCGGCCGAACTGGCGCCAGTCGCGCCGCTCGGTGGCCATGAACATGACGGTGCCGGCGACCAGGCAGATCGGCACCAGCAGCGACAGATCGAAGGTGAGCAGCTTGACCACCAGTGCCGAGCCGATCTCGGCGCCGCGCACCGCAAGCTGGCCCGACATGCCGCTGACAATACCGGAGCCGGCGAACGAGCCGACCAGCAAGGTGACGGCGGTCGAGCTTTGCAGCGCGACAGCCAGGCCGCAGCCGGCCAGAACCGCCATGAACGGATTGCGCATTGTGGCGCGCAGTTTGTGGCGCAGCACATCGCCATAGGCGCGCTCGACGCCGGTCTTCACCAGACGGGTGGCAAACAGCATCAGTGCGACCGCACCGGCCAGGTGCAGCAAGACGACCGAGCCACTCATGCCAGGCCCCGCAACGCGACAGGTGCCAGCGACGCGGGCGCGGTGAAGTCAAAGAGGCAAAAGTGGGCGCGAATCGTGGACATTGCAGAGGTTGATATTACTCCGATTTATTTTAGCCGAATAATAAATTTTGCCCGCTTCGGACGCGTGTTGCCACGCGACGGGGCGTGTCGGAAATGGATGGCTGACAAAATGGTTGCATAGCCTGCGGAGTTGCGGCGGGTCATGCGTCCATTCTCGGACGCCCGCTTTAAAGGTAGCGCTGAATTAGTCGTTATAAAGGTAAGAAATCATTACGAAAACGTAATCTCGGTGTTCAGTTTCGGTTCATCCTTCCGGCTCTATTCCGTAGGCATCGACAACCAAGGAGTACCCGCCATGAAACGCATCGTTCTTTCCGCCATTGCCTTCTCGATGCTGGCTGCAACCACCTGGCAGGGCCAGGCCGCACCTCTGAACACACCAAACGCGCCGCAGTCGAACTACAGCCAGGTCGACTGGCAGAAGCCTGGCAGGCATGTCGACGTGAACAAGCATGTCGACGTGAACAAGCATGTCGACGTGAACAAGCGCGTCCTAGTGAAGAAGAAGATCGTTGTGAAGCGCAGCCATTGGCGCAACGGCCAGAGATATTCCAGCTGGAAGCGTCACCAGCCGATCCGCGACTATCGCCACTATGGCCTGCGCCGTCCGGGTCCCGGGCAGGAATGGATCCGGGTTGGCAATGACTATCTGCTGGTCAGCGTTCTTTCCGGCTTGATCTTCGGCGCCATCGCCACGCAGTGACCGCGGAACGTCTGACCGGCACGGCGCTGGTCAATGAAAGAGAGGCGGCCCGCCAAGGCCGCCTTTTTTCATTGGTCCATCTTGATCCTAATTCAGCGCGGCCGAAAGTTTCACGGTTCCGCTGAAATACTTCGCCGAATCGGAGCCGATGCCGCCATAGCTGGTGGAGAGGCCGAGACGCATGCCGCCCGGCATGCGGGTATCGATGCCGGCTCCGACGCGGCCATGGAAATTGTCGGCGCCGCTTTCGGTCGCTGTGTCGCTTATGTCGAAGACGCCGTCGAGCCGCAGGTTAAAGTCGAGGGTAACGTCGTCATCCGTGACATGGCGATAGGAAACGCCGGGGCCGAAGGCGATCTGGCCGAGGCCGGCGGTGACGGAGGGAATGGGGACGTTCAGGCCGTCGACATAGGCTCCCGATTTTTCCTCGAAATAGGAGAAGCGCGCCCGCGGCGAGAAGGTCCAGGCGTCATATTGCCATTCCCCTTGCAGCGTGGCGCTGACCATCCAACGGCTGGCGTCGAAGCCGTCGGTGTAGGTATCCATGGGGCTGACGCTGTTCGAGGATGTTCCAGCTCCGGCGAGCAAATCGAAATACAGATTGTCAGTCAGCCGAGCGGTCAAATAAGGCCCGGCGATCCAGCCGGTGCCCTCGGCGGTTCCGCCGCCGCTGCCGGTGAAGCCGTCGGTACGATCGATCTGGACGAAGGCGCCAACAAGCAGATTGCGGCTGACCAGATAGTCGGCGCCGAAGGTTGCGAGGGCGAATTTGCCGTCTTGGTCATTGATGTCGAAGCGGCTGTAAGTGCCTTCGAACCAGATGTCGAACAGGCTGTTGGCATCTTCCCCGCCAAGCCGCCGCATGGAGGCAAGGCTTGCGCTGACATTGACCGAGTTGGTGTCGGCCATGCCGGGCAGGTACGCGAGCAGGGTGGCCACTGGGCTGCCGCCGCCGGCGACGCCGTCGAGCCGGTCGATGCGGCGCTGGATGTCGGGCTGGTTCTCCAGAATGAGGCTGGCGCGTGTCTCCATGAATTCCTTGATGAGCGCCGTGGTATTTTCGCGTGAATTGGTGCTGGCGAACGTGCAGACGACGCTTTCGCCGGGCGCCAGGTTGATCACGGCCGTGCGGTTCGCCACATTGCCGACGGAATCGCCATCGTTGCAACTGATCGAGGTCAAGGCGAAGCCGGCGGCGGTCATGTCGGCGGCGGTGACGCTGTAGGAGCCGGTCTGCAGCGAAACGGCCGGTCCGTCGCCGGAGCCGCTGCTGGTGGCGATGGTGAAGTTGAGGCCGGGCGCCGGCGAGGAGAAGCCGAAGGAGCCGTCGCCGCTGTCGGTGGTCTGGCGGATGGTGATGGAGCCTAGGGCGTGGACTTCCTGGGCGAGCGCGCTGGAGGTGCTTGTCGCGTTGTTCGCGTCGCCATTGTAGGTCGCGACGACCTGACGGGTGCCGACCGGGAGGGCGGACGTCATCAGGGCGGCGGTACCGCCGGCGAGCGCGACCGTAGCAGCGGGCGAGCCGTCGACACTGAAGGTGACCGTTCCGGCCGGCGGCGGATTGCCGGGAGCCGAAACCGTTGCCGTGAAAGTGACCTGATCGCCCTGATTGGAAGGGTTGAGGCTGGAAACGACCAAGGTGGTGGTGCCAAGCTTGTCGATGGTCACCGAATAGGCCTTGGAACCGGATTTCCCATTCTGATCGGTTGCAACTGCGGTGAAGTCGAATGTGCCGGTATTGGTCGGGGTACCGGAGAGCAGACCGGTCGCGTCGAAGCTGATGCCCGACGGGAGGGTTCCGGACGTCAGCGCGAAAGTATAAGGCACCGCGCCGCCGCTGGCCGCAAGCTGTTGCGAATAGGCCTGGTTGTATACGGGGTTTGGCAAGGATGCCGGCGTCAGCTCGACGGTCGGCTCGGCAATGATCAGCGTGTAGGATTTCGAACCGATGAAACCGTTTGCGTCGGTTGCCGCCACGACCAGGTTGAACGTGCCGGTATTAGTCGGGATTCCGGAGAGCAGACCGGCCGCGTCGAAGCTGATGCCCGACGGGAGGGTTCCGGACGTCAGCGCGAAAGTGTAGGGCGTCATACCGCCGCTGGCCGTCAGCTGCTGCGAATAGGCCTGGTTGTAGACCGGACTGGGCAATGACGGCGGCGAGACCGTGATCACGGGCGGTGTAAAGGTGACCGTGTTGTCGGTGCTGGTCGAGGCTTCGTTCGCATCGACGGCGGCATTGGTTGCCACGCCGGCCGGTATTGTGGCCACGACGGACCCTGAACCCGTCATGCCGCTGACCGCGACGCTGAAAGTGCTGCCGGAGCCGGTGACGACAGCGATGGTGGCGCCGGCGGTGCCGGAAAGCACAACGTCGCTGCCGCTGAAGCCGGTCACCGGCTCGCTGAAGACCACGTCGAAGAGGATTGGCGACGAACCGGTCGGATCGCTCTGGCCGGCAGCCTGGTTGATGGTCACTGTCAGCGGCGGTGGCGGCAGATTGTAGGTGACGGTATTGTCGGTGCTGGTCGAGGGCTCGTTCGGATCGACGGCGGCGTTGGTCGCCACGCCGGCCGGTATTGTGGCCACGACGGACCCCGAACCCGTCATGCCGCTGACCACAACGCTGTAGGAGCTGCCGGAGCCGGTAACGGACGCGGTGGTGGCGCCGGCGGTGCCGGAAAGATCGACGTCGCTGCCATTGAAGCCGGTCACCGGCTCGCTGAAGACCACGTCGAACCGAATTGGTGAGGAACCGGTCGGATCGCTCTGGCCGGCAGCCTGGTTGATGGTCACTGTCAGCGGCGGTGGCGGCGGCAGATTGTAGGTGACGGTATTGTCGGTGCTGGTCGAGGGCTCGTTCGGATCAACGCTGGCGTTGGTTGCCACGCCGGCCGGTATTGTGGCCACGACGGAACCTGAACCCGTCATGCCGCTGACCAAAACGCTGTAGGAGCTGCCGGAGCCGGTAACGGACGCGGTGGTGGCGCCGGCGGTGCCGGAAAGATCGATGTCGCTGCCATTGAAGCCGGTCACCGGCTCGCTGAAGATCACGTCGAACCGAATTGGTGACGAACCCGCCGGATCGCTCTGGCCCGCTGCCTGGTTGATGGTCACCGTCGGCAGCGCGAACGCCGCGGTCGGCACGAGCACGAGCACTAGAATGGCGGCAAGGGTGCGCCTCAGCGTTGCGAACAAAAGCAGGAAAATCGACGACAACGGAAAGGAAAGTGCGGATAACGGCAAACGCCGCAGTCGCATGGTGACATGCGCATCCAGAGCTACGGTCACCCCGTCCCCCAAAATCCCCCGACCGGCGGGCCTGCTCTCTACGGGCGCTGAATTCCGGACGAGTCGCCTTTGCTTATGATCATCTAGATTGGCGAGTTCATGCAAAGTCAATCTTGAAGCCACGGGTCAGGTAAGCTTGAGACTATTCCCGCTGCGGTGTGGCAGCCACGCAACGTCAGGCGCCTGGACCCCTTGGCCCTGTGAAAACCGGGTATGGTTCCGCATTAGGAGTCGTCGGGCTTCGCCGGCGTGATTATATGGAGGCCAAACGAGCTGTCCCCCATGCGCTTTCCGCCTGCTTTCCTCGACGAGATCCGCGACCGCGTGCCGATTTCTTCGGTGATCGGCCAGCGCGTCGCGTGGGACAGGAAGAAGACTAACGCGCCGCGCGGCGACTATTGGGCGTGCTGTCCCTTCCATGGCGAGAAGAGCCCGTCCTTCCACTGCGAGGACAAGAAGGGCCGCTACCATTGCTTCGGCTGCTCGGTTTCGGGCGACCATTTCAAGTTCCTAACCGAACTTGACGGGATGAGCTTTCCTGAAGCGGTCGAGAAGATCGCCGACATGGCCGGCGTGCCGATGCCGGTTCGCGATGCCCAGGAGGAGCGGCGCGAAAAGGAACGCGCCAGCCTGACTGACGTCATGGAGATGGCGACGGCGTTCTTCCAGGAACGGCTGCAGGGACCGGAAGGGGCAAAGGCCCGCGCCTATCTGCGCGACCGGGGGCTGACACCGGCGACGCAGCAGTCTTTCCGCCTCGGCTATGCCCCCGACAGCCGCAATGCGCTGAAGGAGCATCTTGCCGCCAAGGGTGTCCCCAAGGCCGACATCGAGGCGTGCGGGCTGGTGCGCCATGGCGACGACGTCCCGGTTTCCTACGATTGGTTCCGCGACCGCATCATGTTCCCGATCCCGGATTCCAGGGGCAAGATCATCGCCTTCGGCGGGCGGGCACTGGCGCCGGATGCGCCGGCCAAATACATGAACTCGCCCGATACGGAGCTCTTCCACAAAGGCAACGTGCTCTACAATTTCGCCCGTGCGCGCCAAGCGCTCGGAAAGGGGGCGCTGGCCAAGGGCGGCACGGTCATTGCCGTAGAGGGCTACATGGATGTGATCGCGCTGGCGCAGGCCGGCTTCGAAAACGTGGTGGCGCCGCTCGGCACCGCGTTGACTGAAAACCAGCTCGAACTTCTATGGCGCATGGCTGGCGAGCCGGTGCTGTGCTTCGACGGCGACCAGGCCGGGTTGAAGGCAGCGTGGCGCGCCGCCGACATGGCGCTGCCGGCGGTCCAGGCAGGCCGCTCCGTGCGCTTCGCCCTGCTGCCGGAGGGCAAGGATCCCGACGATCTGGTCAAGGGTGACGGGCCGGATGCGTTCCGCGCCGTGCTTTCCGAGGCACGGCCGCTGGCCGACCTCTTGTGGATGCGCGAGACCGCCGGCGGCATCTTCGACACGCCGGAACGGCGGGCGGAGCTCGAAAAGACGCTCCGCGAACTGACCAGCCGCATCCGCGACGAGAGCCTTCGTTATCACTACCAACAGGAAATGCGCGAGCGCGTACAGAGCTTCTTCGGGACCCAGCGCGGACGCCAGGGACGTCAGGACGGACGGCCAGGTGAGCGCTTCCCGGGCAGGGTCTCAGCACCCGGCGGACAGTTTGCACGTGGCGGCAATGCCGGTGGGCGCACCGCGATCACCGAAAGCCTCGGCCGCTCGGCGCTGGTCAAACGCGGCGGCGAGGGCATGTCGGTGCGCGAGGCGACGATCATTGCGGCCCTCGTCAACCATCCCGTGCTGATCGACGAGAATTTCGCCCATGTCGAGTTCCTCGATCTCGCCAATTCCGATCTGAAGCGGCTGCATGCGGCCATCCTCGACGCTATGGCGCACGATATGGCCAACAACCGCGAGGCTGTAATCGCGACGATCGAGCGGGCCGGCTGCGGTGAGATCTGGCAGCGCGCGGTGGCGCTGATCAAACGTGCGCGGCAATGGCCGGCGCTGGAAACGGCAGCACTCGACGATGCTCGCGATGCGTTCAGCCAAGCTCTCCACTTGCAGCGCAGCGCGCGCACCTTACATAAGGAGCTGAAGCAGGCGGAAGCAGCGCTCGCCAGCGATCCCACGGACGAAAATTACCGGCACCTGGTCGAAATCCAGGCGCAATTTCGTGATGTGCAGGCAACGGAAGCGCTGATCGAAGGGTTTGGCGTATCGTCGGGCAGAGCTGGGCGCGTTTAGATCGAAGCCTCCAGAAGACTGAAATGTAAGGACGTGCTTGCGCGTTGAATCAAGCGTGCGGTGCTCTAAGTCGGGTAATTGATTCGCTTTTTTCATGCGAATCATGCGAGAGGCGCTTGACCTTCCGGCAGAATGGCGGAATCAGGTCGATTCGAAACGTTAACCCGCCCCGGCATCGACGGGAATGCAGCGATGTAAGGTACTGATCACTGGACAGGCAGTCAGCTTGCCACAGATATCAGGGTTAATCTGGACTTAACGAGAGATGCAGTTACTGGCCCGGTAAAGCGCGTTCTGGAAAGAGCGCATCCAATTTGACCGGACCGGCAGCTTACGCGGCTTTGATACTCAGCCGCTTGGAGAAATAAAGACTATGGCGACAAAAGAAAAGGAAGAAGTCGAGACCGAACGCGAGGCCGCGACCGATGGCCCTCTGCTCGACCTTTCCGACGATGCTGTCAAGAAGATGATCAAGGCCGCCAAGAAACGCGGTTATGTCACCATGGACGAGCTGAATTCGGTGCTGCCCTCGGAGGAAGTGACCTCCGAGCAGATCGAGGACACGATGGCCATGCTTTCCGACATGGGCATCAACGTGGTCGAGGACGACGAGCAGGGCGAGGAGCCCGAAGCCGCCGATACCGCCGCTGACGCCGAGGAAGACGCCAACGAGCTGGCCGAGCAGACCGGCACCGCCGTCGCCGCCACCACGACCAAGAAAGAGCCGACCGACCGCACCGACGATCCGGTCCGCATGTATCTGCGCGAGATGGGCTCAGTCGAGCTTCTGTCGCGTGAGGGCGAAATCGCGATCGCCAAGCGCATCGAGGCCGGCCGCGAGACGATGATCGCGGGCCTGTGCGAAAGCCCGCTGACTTTCCAGGCCATCATCATCTGGCGTGACGAGCTCAACGAATCGAAGATCCTGCTGCGCGAGATCATCGACCTCGAGGCGACCTATGCCGGGCCGGAGGCCAAGCAGGCGCCGGTTGTCGAGCGTATCGAGGAAGCCAAGACCGAGGAAAAGTCGCGCCGTTCGCGTGAGGACGAGGACGACATCACCAATGTCGGCGGCGACACGCGTGGCCTGGTGGACGACGACGAGGAAGACGATGACGAGGCGAGCCTGTCGCTGGCGGCCATGGAAGCGGAACTGCGCCCGCAGGTGATGGAGACGCTCGACGTCATTGCCGACACCTACAAGAAACTGCGCAAGCTGCAGGACCAGCAGGTCGAGAACCGGCTGGCTGCCGCGGGCACGCTGTCGCCCAGCCAGGACCGCCGGCTGAAGGAATTGAAAGACCAGCTGATCAAGGCGGTGAAGTCGCTGTCCTTGAACACGGCGCGCATCGAGGCGCTGGTCGAGCAGCTCTACGACATCAACAAGCGCCTGGTGCAGAACGAAGGCAAGCTGCTCAGGCTGGCCGAAAGCTATGGCGTGCGCCGCGAGGAATTCCTCAAGGAATATCAGGGCTCGGAGCTCGATCCGAACTGGACCCGCTCGATCGGCAATCTGACTTCGCGCGGCTGGAAGGAATTCACCAAGAACGAGAAGGACGCCATCCGCGACCTGCGCGCCGAGATCCAGAACCTCGCCACCGAGACGGCGATTTCGATCCAGGAATTCCGCAAGATCGTCAACCAGGTGCAGAAGGGCGAGCGCGAAGCCGCGATCGCCAAGAAGGAAATGGTGGAGGCCAATCTGCGCCTCGTCATCTCCATCGCCAAGAAATACACCAATCGCGGCCTGCAGTTCCTCGACCTGATCCAGGAAGGCAATATCGGCCTGATGAAGGCGGTCGACAAATTCGAATACCGCCGCGGCTACAAGTTCTCGACCTACGCGACGTGGTGGATCCGGCAGGCGATCACCCGTTCGATCGCCGACCAGGCGCGCACCATCCGCATTCCGGTGCACATGATCGAAACGATCAACAAGATCGTGCGCACCTCGCGCCAGATGCTGCATGAGATCGGCCGCGAGCCGACGCCAGAAGAACTGGCGGAAAAGCTCGCCATGCCGCTGGAAAAAGTGCGCAAGGTGCTGAAGATCGCCAAGGAGCCGATCTCGCTCGAAACGCCGGTCGGCGACGAGGAGGATTCGCATCTTGGCGACTTCATCGAGGACAAGATGGCGATCCTGCCGATCGACGCGGCGATCCAGGCCAATCTGCGCGAGACGACGACGCGCGTATTGGCCTCGCTGACGCCGCGCGAAGAGCGCGTGCTCAGAATGCGCTTCGGCATCGGCATGAACACCGACCACACGCTTGAAGAAGTCGGCCAGCAGTTCTCGGTCACCCGCGAGCGCATCCGCCAGATCGAAGCCAAGGCGCTGCGCAAGCTCAAGCACCCGAGCCGGTCGCGCAAGCTGCGCAGCTTCCTGGACAGTTAGGCTAGGCTTCCGTGGGGGAGATAACAGAGAGACGGTCATTGCGCCGCCTCCTCCCACGGGTCATCGTTTTCAGCCTGGCCGGTCTTACCATTCACCTATTGGCTCTACTTGGAGCAATGATCTTCGGTCATTCTTTTGTGCCGTCGCAACGTTATGTGAGCGACCACGATATGATCGCGAAATCGATTGCTATACCTGCTGGCTGCTTAATTCTCGTTCTTTACTGCCGAAAGTTTGCAAGGGACTTCGACGCCCCGCAGGTGTCCATCAAGACCCTCATCCTTTCTGGTTTTGGCGTTATTGTGTTGCCTTTTATTTTCGGCGTTTTTATCCGTGCAACTGTCCTGACTGCATACCCGCTCTGGCTGGCGGCACTGATGGGGAAGCATACGCAACTCGAATTTTCCGTCAGTGATACGGCGGGTTGGTCTTACCGCTGTCCGAATAGAGTCAGTCTGGCGGGCATGCCGATGATGACCGGCACTCTATGCGGTATCTCGGACAACTTTCGTAATACACTTCATCAGGGCACTCGGGTCGTGTTGACCGGGCGCGGCACGGCGGACGGACTTTTTGCGGCGGGAATTGATGTTGTTCAATAACTGTAATTCCACAGGGATTTGTCCGTGATAGTGACAGCCGGATGAAAGCGGTTGACATTTGCATGATAGGGCAATGGCCATCGACGGTTCACCGGGCTCGTGGTGCAGTCGGCTGCATGAGACCGGCCGCGAGCCGAACTGGCGGAAAAGCTCGCCATGCCGCTGGAAAAAGTGCGCAAGGTGCTGAAGATCGCCAAGGAGCCGATCTCGCTCGAAACGCCGGTCGGCGACGAGGAGGATTCGCATCTGGGCGACTTCATCGAGGACAAGATGGCGATCCTGCCGATCGACGCAGCGATCCAGGCCAATTTGCGCGAGACGACGACGCGAGTATTGGCCTCGCTGACGCCGCGCGAAGAGCGCGTGCTCAGAATGCGCTTCGGCATCGGCATGAACACCGACCACACGCTTGAAGAGGTCGGCCAGCAATTCTCGGTCACCCGCGAGCGCATCCGCCAGATCGAAGCCAAGGCGCTGCGCAAGCTCAAGCACCCGAGCCGGTCGCGCAAGCTCAGAAGCTTCCTCGACAGCTGAGGCCGGGTGACGGATAAGCAGTTTCAAGGGCGCCGGTGGCGCCCTTTTCCGTTTGGGCACAGGCGATCACGATTGAACGCGCCGCTCTTGCGTGTCGTGCCCTACGAGAGGATAATTCCGCGACGGACGCATTCTCTGGGCGACAAACCCGGATGCCCGCCCCGGCAGTTGGACGCCGTGCTCCGTGGCACCGGAGGGAGGTGTGCCATGACAACTTACATCGTGCTGATCAACTGGACGGAACAAGGCGCCAAAAACGTGCGCGAATCGCCGAAGCGGCTCGATGCCGCCAAGAAGCTGCTGGGAGACATGGGCGGGTCCTTCAAGGCATTTTATCTCACCATGGGGGATTGCGACATGGTGGCCGTGCTCGAAGCGCCCGACGATGCCGTCCTGGCTCGTTTCTCGTTAATGCTGGCGACGGCTGGCAACGTCAGGACTCGGACGCTCAAGGCTTTCCCGGAGGATGCCTATCGCGAGATCATCACCTCGCTCGGCTGAGCCGCGGCGTCTGAAGCGCGTCGCGCTGAACGGCCTTTGCGACGCGCTTTAAGCTCTTCTTTTTATGCATGTCGTTATCGTAAAACCGCTGCGTACCCTTTGGGCGACCTGGATCAGCGAAACCGGCCATTCCGCCGGTATCGTGTCACGTTGCGGCGCAACGGCATTTCTCGGATAATCCGTGCGTGTCCTCTGGTGCCGTTTCGAAACATGAGCAAGCCTCTGCTGACCGTCTGGTATAATACGCGCTGTCCGGTCTGTGATGCCGGTATCAGCCGGCAGAAGCGGCGGCTGATCGAGGCGGTCAAGGCCGGGCGGATCGAATTTCGCGACATCAATGCCGAACCGGCGGCGCTGGCCGGATACGGCATCGGGCTGGAGGACATCCGGCGCCGGCTGCATGCGACCGACGCCGGTGGCAAATTGCTGGTCGGCGCCGATGTTGCCATTGCTGTATGGCGGACGACGCCCGGCGAAGGCTGGCTCGCAACGCTGTTCGGCAATCCTGGCGCACTGCCGTTGACGCGCTATGGCTATGATCGTTTCGCCGATCTGCTCTACGCCTGGAATCGGCGCAAAGGCCGCTGGTAGCGGTATTGTTCGCTCCGCACCGAAAGGTCCGGAGATTGTTTCCAGGCCTTTCGCGTGCCCTGCTATCGAGCCACGGGCTCGCAAAGCCAGCCAATGATGCAGCGCACCGCCGGCAGCACCAGCAGCAGCGTCGGAAAGGCCACCAGCCAGGACAGGCCCCAAGCCGTCAGCCAGGTGGCCGGCATGTCGGCCTGGAAGCCAAGGCTTTTCAGTGTCGAGATGAACGACACGATGAACGTCATCAGCAACGACAGCACCAGCGGGCCGAGCACGGCGGCATAGCGCGCAGGCAGCTTGCTGCGGGGGGTCATGGTCATTTGGATTTCCCTGAAGCATCCGGTTCGTCGCCTTGCATCCATTCGCCGGTATTGTCGGCGTAACTGCCCGGAACGACCGGGGTGGATGCGTTGCTTCACGTCAGACGCTTACGGAGCGGCCTTCGGCCCTCATGCACCCTCTAGCTGCCCTCGCTGGCGAAATCAATCCTGCTGGTGCCATTTTCAGATACATCGTAAGATATATCTTGACTCGACCGTGGCGGGCACTTAGTTGAGATATATCGTAAGACATAACTCAAGGAGCAGACAATGCACAAAGACAATCATTTCAGCCGTCACCGTTTCGGCGAACGCGCCGAGCGCGTCTTCATGCATATGGCCGGCAAGTTCGGCGGACGTGGCGGCGGCTTTGGCCCGTTCGGGCATGGCATGAGAGGCGGCGGACGCGGCGGGCCGGGCGACATGTTCCGCGCCGGGCGCATGCTGGCCGACGGCGATCTCAAGCTGATCACGCTGTCGCTGCTGGCCGAGGCGCCGCGGCACGGCTACGACATCATCAAGGCGCTGGAGGAGCGCACCAGCGGCTTCTACAGCCCGAGCCCCGGCGTGGTCTACCCGACGCTGACCTTCCTGGAAGAGGCCGGCTACGCCGTTTCTGCGGCGGAAGGCAACAAGAAGGTGTTTTCAATCACCGAGGCTGGGCAGGCGCACCTCAACGAAAATCGCAAGATGATCGACCACGTGCTCGAACATCTCGAGCGCTTCGGCCGCAAGATGGCGAAGGCGCGCGACTGGTTCGGCTGGAACGATGACGGCGACGGTGGCCGGCGCGGCCGCGGCCGCTCGGAAAAGCGCGACGAGTTTCGCGCCGTGCGCCACCGGCTGCGCGCCGCGCTCGGCGAAATCGTCGATGCGCCTGAAGCAAAGCAGGCCGAGGCAATCAGCATATTGGAAGCTGCCGCAGAGGCGTTGGAAGCGTTGTCGCGCGACTGATCTCTGGCTGCCAAGCCAGTTGCGGCCCTTGCCCGCTGGGCCAAGGACCGGTACTGAAAATCATCCTGCACCGCGCTATGTGGTGCAGGATGATTGCCGTTGGAGGATACCCCATGTCTTTTCTGAAGCGTCTTTTCGGCGGAGGCAACGAAGCCGCCGAGCCAAAGACAGCGGCGCCGGCAAAGCAGATCGAGCACAAGGGATTTTTGATCAGCGCCACGCCCTACAAGGCGGAGGGCCAGTACCAGACCTGCGGTGTGGTTTCGAAGGAGATCGACGGCGTGATGAAGGAGCACAAATTCATCCGCGCCGACCGCTTTGCCGGGCTTGATGACGCTGTCGACATCTCGATCAAAAAGGGCATCCAGCTGGTCGACGAGCAAGGCGAGAAGATCTTCGGATAGATCGGCTATTACAGCCTTGGGTCGATTGGCTCGCTTTCCAACGCCAGCACGGCGAAGACACACTCGTGAACCCGGCGTAGCGGCTGCTTGGCGACAAATCGCGTTAGCGCTTCGTGGCCAAGCGCGAACTCTCTGAGCGCCAGGCTGCGCTTGCCGGCCAGGCCGCGTTCTCGGAGGCGGACGAGATTGTCGGGCGCGTCATATTCGGGACCATAGATGATGCGCAAATATTCTGGGCCGCGGACCTTCAGCGCCGGCTGGATGAGCCCCTTCTTGCCACGGCTGACGAAGTCGCGTGGTTTGACCACCATGCCTTCGCCGCCTGAGCCAGTCAGCGCTTCCCACCAGGCGACGGCCTCGGCACACGCGCCGCCGTCGGCCAGATCAACCATACGCCATCGAGTCGGCGTGACCACGCCGCCACGGGCAGTCAGACGGTCCGCGAGCGACATGTGCCAGACATGGTCCTGGTCAAACCAAATACGTCCCTCGCTGGCCAGCACGTGGAAAGGCGCGGCCTTAAGGTCCTCGACGCCCGAAACTGGCCATACGTAGGGCGCCCAGGCGGTGGCGTATTTGGCTGCGCGGACGGCCCGGTCTTCAAGGCGTGCGTTCAGGCCGGCTGCATCGACGCCGCGCGCCATCGCACGGGCCAGCGCCTCGCTGCTGGCCTTGAGACCGGCGGCAGAGGATGTGGCCACAGGCGCATACTGGCTTTCGATCAGACTGCCGGCCTTGGCCGACCAAGGCATTATCTCGGCGTCCAGCAGCAGCCAGTCGCTGTTCAATTCCTTCCACAGATCCGCCGCGTCGACCTCGGTGCGAAGACGGGCGAGCAGGTCCTCCGTCATGGCACTGTCATTGAAAAAGGAGCGTCCGGTGCGGGTCCAGATTGCGCCGGTTTCGTCGCCAGGGACCCCGAAGCGGCTGCGTGCCGCCTGCGCGTTCCGGCAGAGCGCGATCACTGCCCGCGAACCCATGTGCTTCTCCTCGCACACGATCTGCGCAACGCCGCGCTCGCGGAAGTAGGCGAAGGCATCCTCCGGACGTTCCAGCCAGCCGTCCTGGCTGCTGGTCTCGGACGGCGACATGGTCGGCGGCAGATAGATCAGCCATTGCGGCGAGAGCGCGAAGCGGCTCATCACCTCCAGTGCTGCCGACGCGTTCTCCTCGGCCACGACAATCCGGCCCCTCAGTCCGGTCTCGATCCAACGGCGACCGGAGACATCCTGATAATCGAGCACGCCGTCGGCGTCGGCCTGTGCCGATTTACCGGGACCGGACCCGCCCAGCGGACGTATCGGCTCCGACCAGGTCTGGATTGCCGGCACCTCGACCAGTTCGCGTTCCGGCCAGCGCAAGGCCGTCAGCTTGCCGCCGAATACGCATCCGGTGTCGATGCACAGGGTGTTGTTGACCCATTCGGCCGATAGCGTGGGCGTATGTCCATAGATAATGGCCGTCTTGCCACGATAGGCCGCGGCCCAGTCGGCGCGGACGGGCAGCCCGAACTCGTCGGTCTCGCCTGTGGTCTCGCCGTACAGAGCGAACTCGCGCACAGCGCCGGAACCGCGTCCGATCATCTCTTCCTTGAGGCCGGCATGGGCGACGGCGAGGCCTCCGCCATCGAGCCAGACATGGCTGCGCAGGCCGTCGAGAAAGGCCGGCAGCGCCTCGCGCAGGCCTCGGTCCTGTGCACTTAGCTGATCGACAGTCTGCTGGAGGCCGTGAGCGACCGTGACCTTGCGGCCTTCTAGCCAGCGGCTGAGTTTGCGTTCATGGTTGCCCTGGACACAGTATGCGGTTCCAGCCGCGACCATGCTCATGGCAATGCGCAGCACGTCGGGCGAGTTGGGACCGCGATCGACGAGGTCGCCGACAAAGACGATCTTGCGGCCCTCTGGTGGGACCACGGTGACCGTTCGGTCGCCCTGATGCTCAGACCAGACGATGCTGTAGCCCAATCGAGCGAGCAGGATATGAAGCTCATCCGAACAGCCGTGGATGTCGCCAATGATATCGAACGGGCCATGGTCGTCGCGCTTATCGGTCCACAGCGGCTGTCGCGACACCTCGGCCGCGTCGATGCTGGCCTCGCTGGTAAGCTTCCAGACTTGGCGGAAGCCCTCGCGTTGGAGGCCCCCAAGACCCTTGCGGACCTCGGTTGTCATGCGCTGGGCGACCCCGGCGCCGAACTGCCGGTCGGCTCGCACCGCATTGCGTGCGACGCACACCTCGACGCCTGGATCGAGGACCACGGCGACGGGCAAAGCGTGCCACTTGCGCGCCAGCTCAATCCAGGGCTTGCGGTCGGCGGCTCGCACATTGGTGGCATCGATGACGGCCAGCCTGCGGTGTTTGAGCCGCTTGCCGGCTATTTCGCGAACCAGATCGAAGGCATCCGCAGAGACGTCCTGGTCGGTTTCGTCGTCGGAGATCAGCGCCCGGCACTGGTCCGAGGAGATAATCTCAGTCGTCAGGAAATGCTTGGTGGCGAAAGTCGACTTGCCCGATCCGGTCGAGCCGATCAGCACGACGAGGGCGAAGTCAGGAATGGTGAGGTGGGTCTTATCAGGTTCTCTCATCGGGTGAACACCGCCATCTGTGTGGGGGCGCCGAGGGTCGGGTCCTCGGCTCCGATACCGCTGAAGGTGGCTGCATAGCCATAGATCTCGCCGATTTTGGCCGCCCAGGCTTGGAACTGAGCCCGGCTCCATTCGAAACGGTGATCGGGATGGCGAAATGCGCCAGGGACCAGTCTTGGAAACAGAGCGTTGTAGTCCGCATTCGGAGTGGTCACGATGACGGATTTGGGCGCCGTCTCACCGAAAACGATGCGTTCGACCAGGGGCAGCCTGTCCTCGTCGAGATGCTCGATGACCTCGACCAGAACGGCGACGTCGGCTGCGGCCCAACGGCTGTCGCGGTAGGTCAGCGATCCATGCAGCAGCGTGACCCGGCCCTCGGGCGGCCCGCCTAATTCGTTCAGCTTGAGACGCTTTGCGGCCCATTCCAGTTCGCGCGCCGCCGGATCCAGACCGAACAGCTTGTGAATCCATCGCTCGCGCACCAGCCTGTCGAGCAGCTTGCCTTCACCGCATCCCAGGTCCGCAACCGTGGTTCCTCGCGTCGCCCGAATGGCGTGGACAACTGCGTCCATGCGCAGATCGTTGAGCCGGATAGGCGTCTCCAGCGCTTCCTCGGGCGTAACGCGCGGCTCGGCAGGTTGTGCCTCGCCAGCCGTCTCGGGAGCCAGCCGCTCCAGGGCGATGCGGGCCAAAGCCCGGCGATTGCCCAGATAGCGGCGCACGATCAGGTCTTTGGCCGGATGGTTTTCCAGCCAGCCTTCGCCTTTGGACAGCAGCTTGTCGATCTCTGCTTCGCCGACCCAGTAATGCTTGGCATCGTCCATCACCGGGATCAGCACATAGAGGTGGTTCAACAAGGCGCTGAGCCAGCCCGTGCCGGTCAGCTTCAGATGGCCGTATCGGGGCTCGCCCGCAGCACCCCCGATTCCTTCGATTGGCGTCAGATCGACTGTCCAGCCCAAGGGTTCGAACAAACTTCGAACCAGAACCTCACCGCCGCGCGTTGGCAGTGGCGTGACCACGGCTTCCAGCGGCAGTTCGCTGTCGGCTAGTTCCTGGCGCTCCTTCGATATACCGGTCATCGCCGTCCGCAGCATTTTGTTCAGCGCCACCGACAGGAAGGATGATGCAGCGTAAGGCCGGTCGTTCACAAATTGGTCTAGCAAGCCTTCTGACTGGCCCTTGCCTCGCACCAGTCCCACCGGGTCGACGTCGAGCAGGAGTGCAGCCTCGCAACGCTCTTCGGTTGCCTCGGGATAGAACAGCCACGCCTTGCCGAAAGACAGGTCGGTCTCGTGCAGGCGATCCGGATGCTTGTGCAGCAAGAAGCCGAGATCGGTGGCCGGACGGTGCGTTGTGGCAACGGAAAGGAACATCCGCGACCGATAGCGCAGACAAGCGGAATAACCAATGGCGGTTGTGTGGCCCACCACAATAGGTTGTCGCCAACGACAACAAGGGCAGGCGCCGGGCGCCTGCCCTTGTACAATTCAGACGATCCTGACGCTTTACGCCGCGGTGGCGACGCGCTCGGCATTACCGGTCGCGGCCACAATGGCGTCGACCTTGGTCGAGGCCTTGGCCAGCGCTGCTGCCACCGCATCGGCGCCCATACCGACTCCTTCGATGCGGATGACCTCGAGATCGGTCATGCCGAGGAAGCCAAGCACGCTGCGCAGGTAGGGAATGGCGTGATCGAACTGCACGGCCGCACCTTCGGAATAGATGCCGCCCGAAGCCAGCACGATGTAGACCTTCTTGCCGGTGACGAGGCCCTTGGGGCCGTTCTCGCCATAGGCAAAGCTCTTGCCGGAACGGGCAATGTGATCGACCCAGGACTTCAGCGTCGAGGAGATGTTGAAGTTGATGAAGCCGGTGGCGAGAATCACCGAATCGGCGGCGAACAGTTCATCCAGCACGACATCGGAGACGCCAACGACTTCGGCCTGGCGCGAGGTGCGCGCTTCGGCCGGCGTGTAGATGCCGGTCGCATAATCGGCATCGATGTGCGGCAACGGATTGGCGACGAGGTCGCGCACGACAAGCGTGTTCGACGGATCGGCGGCAACAAGCTTTTCGGCGAATTCAGTAGCAATACGGGTCGAGTGTGAGGCAGCGCCGCGCGGGCTCGATGTGACAAGAAGGATGGACATAATGGGGTCTCCAGGGTTGGATCAAAATCTCCCGGCAGATATGTGTGCGCAGACCCATTTGAAAAACTGGTATATTTTGTATATTATCCATCTAAAATGTGGATTGAACGATGCAACCGAACCCGACGCTTGACCAACTGCAGATCCTGGTTGCGGTGGCCGAGACCGGCAGCTTCTCGGCCGCCGGGCGCAAATTGAATCGCGCGCAATCGGTGATCAGCTACGCCATCGCCAACCTCGAAGCGCAGCTCGGGCTGAAGCTGTTCGAGCGCGAGGGCACGCGTGAACCGCAACTGACCGATGTCGGCAAGGCGACGCTGGAAGATGCGCGGCGCATGGTCGGCGTGCTGCAACGCATCCGCTCGCGTGTCGACGGATACCGGCAGGGATTGGAGGCGGAAGTGACGCTGTCGGTCGACGTGACGCTACCGTCGCCGGTGCTGGTTCGGGTGCTAAAGGCATTCGAGGCGCAGTTCCCGGCCGTGACGCTGCGTCTGCATATCGGCTCGCTTGGCCTTATCCTCGATCATGTTGTCGGCGGACAGGCCGATCTCGGCATCGGGGGGCTTCTGGGTGAGACGGACGTGAATCTGCTTCGCATCGGCTTCTTCTCCCTGGTGCCAGCCGCAGCGCCTGATCACCCTCTGGCGCTGCTGCCGAGACCAGTGGCGCTAGAGGATGTCCGCGAACACATCCAACTGGTCGTCTCGGACCAGTCCGAGCGTACGCGCGGGCGTGACTATGGCGTCTTCGCCTACCGCACCTGGCGGCTGACGGATGTGCGCACCAAGCACGTGCTGATGCGCGAGGGGCTGGGCTGGGGCGGGCTGCCGCGATGGCTCATCGCCGATGATCTGGCGACCGGGCGGCTCGTCGAACTCGATCTCGAGCCTTACAGCGAAGTCCGCTCGCCGCTCTATGCCATGCACCGCGCCGATCGCAGCCCGAAACCGGCGGCCGCCTGGCTGATCGACCAGTTCAAGCGCCAGCTAGGCTGTTTCAACGAGTTCGAACCGGGTGAGATACCTGAGGAGGAGCCGGAGACAGGCCGTCGATCAGCGCCATGAGAACGGCGCGATAGTCCTCGATCGATGCTCCAGTTTCGATTGCGAGCGCTGCGCGGTCGAAGGCGGCTGCGAGCAAAGCGGTCAGTGCTTCCACAGGCAGTCTCGTCATGGAGTGCGAGCGCATCGCGGCAACAAGGCCGTCGCGCAGCGAACGGTTGCCATGGCGATTGTCGATCGCATCCATGGCGGCGCGGCCGAGCACGGCCGGGCCGTCAAGCAGCAAGAGCCGCGTACGGCCGGGCGCACGCATGGCAGCCAGATAGGCATCCGAGCCGGCAATCAGCGCATCGCGGGCAAATAGCGAAGGCGGCGACGCGCGTTCGATCTCTTCCGAGACGGCTTGCGCCTCCTGTTCGACCACAGCGGCAAACAACGCCTGCTTGTCGGCAAAGTGATGATAGAGCGCGCCGCGCGTGACGCCGGCAGCGGCGACGATCTCGGGTGTGCCGGTCTCGGCATAGGACTTTTCGGTGAACAGTTTGCGAGCCGCGGCGATGAGCTCAGCGCGTGTCGCCTCGGTGCGATCACGGTTGGAGCGACGAGCGGATCCTTGTTGCATACATGCAGCCTGTATGTTATTGCCATTTACATGCAGACTGTATGTTATTTGCCGGGAGAAGGAAAGATGAGGACGACGAGCTATTATCCGGTGCTGATGACGAGCGACGTTGCCGGCACGGCAGCCTTTTATGTTGCGCATTTCGGCTTCAAGCCGCTGTTTGAGGCCTACTGGTACGTGCATCTGCGCTCAGCCGAAGATCGCCGCGTCAACCTCGGCATCGTCCAGGGCGATCATGAGACGATCCCGGAGGAAGGGCGGGGCCGCACATCTGGCCTGCTGATCAATTTCGAGGTCAGGGATCCGGATGCCATCTGTGAGCGGATCACCGCCGCTGGCCTGCCGATCCTGCGAACGCTGCGCGACGAACCCTTCGGCCAGCGTCATTTCATCACCAGGGATCCCAACGGCGTGCTGATCGACGTGATCAGGCCGATCCCGCCGAGCCCAGAATTTATGGCGCAATATGCGCAGGGTGCTGCGGCGCGCTAACTCGCCCGCGCCAACGGCATCACGGTGACCTGAGTAATGCCGGAGCGGCGCACCACCGTGCACAGTGTCTCGCGGCCGATGCGCTCGGCGTCGAGCATGCGCACCAGATCGTCGACGCCGGTGACCGGGCGGCCGTCGATGGCGGCAATAATGTCGCCTTCCCTGAGGCCGGCTTTGGCCGCCGGGCTGTTCTTTTCGACGGTGCGCAGGCGCACCGCCGTGCTGCTCGATACTTGCGACAAAAGGGCTGCGCGGCGCGGCAGGTTGGTGGTGTCGGCGGAAACGCCGATGAAGGCACGGCGCACACGGCCGAAGCGGATGATTTCCGAGATGACGAAATTGGCGGTGTTGGAGGCAACCGCGAAGGCGATGCCTTGCGCACCGTGGATCATCGCGGTGTTAACGCCGATCACCTCGCCAGCCGAGGACACCAGCGGTCCGCCAGAATTGCCGGGGTTGAGCGCGGCGTCGGTCTGGATGACGTCGTCGATCAGCCGGCCGGTGGAGGCACGCATCGAGCGGCCGAGTGCCGAGACGACGCCAGCGGTGACGGTCCATTCGAAGCCGAGCGGATTGCCGATAGCAATAGCAATCTGGCCGCGCCTCAATCGCTTGGAATCGCCAAGCGGCGCGACGTCCGCAAAGTTGCCGTCGGCGCGCACCAGCGCAATGTCGGTGTCGGGATCGCGGCCGAGCACGCGGCCTTCCCTGGAGGCGCCGTCCGGCATTGACACGCGTACGCTGCGCGCATCGCCGACGACGTGGAAGTTGGTGACGACCAGCCCGTCCTGCGCGATGACGAAGCCGGAGCCATGGCCGCCGGGGCCACCGATGCGCTCGATGCGGCAGACAGCGGGCCCGATGCGGTCGACGGCATCGGCGACCGTCGCCGAATAGGCATCGAGAAGGGCATCGTCATATTGCAATTGCTGGGCGGGCAGGGCCATCCGAAGGCTCCGTTTGGAACAAGATGAACAATGCCTATATGTGCGGAGCGGCCGGACCGGCCGCGACCTGACCAGATGGCCAGTCAAATGCCCAACTAGCCGTCAGGCGAGTATCCGCCAACGCCCTGCCGGGCGATATCTGGGTCACGAAGAACCCAGGAGACAAATCATGAGCGATTTCAATCTGAGCACGTTTTCCGACGCCATTGCCGACATCGCGGCAGCCGCGGCACCAGCGACGGCCAGCTTCGCGACGCACCACCGGACGTCAACTGCTTTCCACTGGCGGGACGGCTATTTCGTCACTGCCGAGGAGGCGGTCGAGGCCGGCGAGGAGATCGAGCTGACGTTTTCTTCGGGCGAAGCCGTCAAGGCGGAACTGGTCGGCCGCGACCCGTCCACCGGCACGGCCGTTTTGAAACCGGCCGGCGCGCCGGCCGCCCCGTCACTGGTAAAGGCGGATGCGGTGCGGCCGGGCAACCTGGTGGTCGTGGCGGGCAATAGCGACGGCACCTCGCTCGCTACCTTCGGCACGGTCGGCGAGGTCGGCCCGGCCTGGCGTTCAATGCGCGGTGGCACGATCGACCGGCGCATCAACCTTGCCGTCAATGCCGGCGGCCGTTTCGAGGGTGGCCCTGTGCTCGACGCCAAGGGCGGACTGATCGGCATGCTGCTGTTCGGGCCACGCCGGCGGGCGCTGGTCATGCCTTACGAAACGATCGAGCGGGCAGTCACGACGCTGCGCGAGAAGGGTCATGTGGCGCGCGGCTATCTTGGCGCCGGCCTGCATCCGGTCCGCAATGGTGATACACAGGGCGCCATGGTGATGAGTCTCGACGATAACGGGCCGGCGAAATCAGCCGGTCTCAGTCTCGGCGACATCATCGTGTCGTGGAACGCAGAGACGGTGCATGGCCCGCGCGAGCTGATCCGCAAGCTCGGGCCGGACAGCGCCGGTGCCTTGGTGACACTCGGCGTGGTGCGCGGCGGCGAGAATCGTGAGGTTTCCCTGACCATCGGTGAAAAGCCACTGAGCTGAGGGATAGATGGTAAGCGGTGAGGTCGCTGGCAGACGGCTGACGGTGCTGATCGCGCTCGGTGACGCCGAGCGCACGCGAAGTCTGTCCGCCATTCTCGCCGCGACCGATGATCTGCGGCCGGTTCTGGCCGGCGAAGTCGACGGGCGTGAGGCGGCGGATGTCGCCATCGTCGATGATCATGGGCTACAAGGCGGGCTCGTCGACGCGGCTATGCCTCGCGTGCTGCTATCGTCGCGAGCGGCCCGTGAACGGCCGGCCGATACAGTATTTGCCGTGCTGCCGGTGCAAGCGGACGAGTTGCTGATCGCCGCCGCCGCGCGGCTCGCGGCTGCGGGCTACCGGATTTCGCGTGACAGTCATGCTCTATCCGATCTGCATCACGATTTGACCTTCCATGGCAGCGACCGGTTCGAAGAGGAACCGACTGACGAGCATATCGTCCGGCCGACGCTTTCGCCGCGGGAAGGCGAGGTGCTGGCGCTGCTGGCCGAGGGCGCCCCCAACAAGGTCATCGCGCGGCGGCTGAACATCTCCGTGCATACGGCGAAGTTCCATGTCGCAGCGATCCTGACGAAGCTCGGTGCCGCCAACCGCACCGATGCGATTGCCATCGCCATGCGGCAGGGCCTGGTGCTGGTCTAGTTCAGATTGTCTCAAGGCCGACGCAGCGTAACCCGCATGCGGTGTGTTGGGCCTTGCGCGGCGGTTCTCAGCCGCGCAAGGATCGTGTCTTTCATGTTGCAGGAAGGCGCAAGGATGTCGCTCAAGGGAAAGACGCTTTTCATCTCCGGCGGGTCGCGCGGCATCGGGCTGGCGATTGCGCTGCGCGCCGCGCGCGATGGCGCCAATGTGACGATCGCGGCCAAGACCGCCGAGCCGCATCCGAAGCTGCCCGGGACGATCTACACGGCGGCGCACGAGATCGAGCAGGCCGGCGGCAAGGCGCTGCCGGCGCTGTGCGACATTCGGGATGAAGAACAGGTCGCCGAGGCGGTCGCCAAGACCGTGGAGCGGTTCGGCGGCGTCGATATCTGCGTCAACAACGCCAGTGCCATCCAGCTTACCGGCACGTTGGAGACCGATATGAAGCGCTACGATCTGATGCACCAGATCAACACGCGCGGCACTTTTCTCGTCTCCAAAATGTGCATTCCGCACTTGAGGTTGGCGGAAAATCCTCACATCTTGAATCTGGCGCCGCCGCTCGACATGAAGGCCAAGTGGTTCAAGAACCATGTCGCCTACACGATGGCAAAGTTCGGCATGTCGATGTGCACGCTGGGCATGAGCGCCGAGTTCGCCAGGGACGGCATTGCGGTCAATTCGCTATGGCCGATCTCGACCATCGACACGGCGGCGGTGCGTAACCTCCTGGGCGGGGCGACGGTGGCGGCGATGAGCCGTTCGCCCGACATCATGGCCGATGCGGCATACGCCATCCTGGTCAGGCCGTCGCGTGAGGCGACCGGCAATTTCTACATTGACGAAGAAGTGCTGCGCGCTGAGGGCGTCAGCGATTTCTCGGCCTATGCGCCGGGTGCGACAGGCCCGCTCGCCGGCGACTTTTTTGTGCCGGACGAGGTGTTCGGCCGGACGGATACCAAAATCAAAGGTATCTACTGACGGAAAGTATCTAGCTGACAGGCATATCTCTTAAAGACCGGCACAGACGTGTGCTCAGTCTTCGGCTTTCTTGGCTTTGCCAAGACCCATCAGCCGGTCGATATAGGCAAGCATCAGTGCCGACAGAACGAAGGCCAGATGAATGATGGTCAGCCACATCAGCTGGTCGGTCGTGTAAGAGACCGAGTTCAGGAACACCTGCAAGAGGTGGATCGAGGAGATCGCTACGATTGTCGAGGCGACCTTGACCTTCAGCGAGCCGACATCGATCGTGCCCAGCCAATGCACCTTGCCGTCATTTTCATCGAAGCGGCTGACGAAGTTTTCGTAACCCGAGATGATCACCATCACCACCAGTGAGGCGACCAGCGCGGCATCGATGAGGCCGAGTATTTTCAGGATGGTGTCGGTGTCATCGAGCGTGAAGGCAACGGAGACGAACTCGAACAGCTTGTTGCCGAAGGACACGGCATAGATGGCAAGTGCCGCACCCAGTCCGAGATAGAAGGCGACCAGCAGCCAGCGCGAGGCGAGAATGATCGATTCGATGGCGAGTTCGAGGCGCTTCATGCGGCGATTCGGGCTCCGTTATCGGAGTGCCGTATTTCGGGCAGGCTGCGGCGGTTTGCAAGGTTTCAAAAAAACGAAACCCCGCCGGGGAGGGGAACCGGCGGGGCTCGTGTGTCCCGCTGGAGTCGGGACAGGGCAGGGAACGCCCTTTCCAGAATCTGGGATGGGTAACCGCGCGTTTCAAGATTGATGACCGCGCGATTCAATGGTTGATCAAATCGCGCGGTTCACATTGCGGTTTATTGGGCGCTGGCCACAGGCGCTACCAGGGGTGTAATCCGGCGGATGGCGACGCGGCGGTTCTCGCGGTTGGGTCCCGACGTGTTAACCTTGAGATACTCCTCGCCATAGCCCTGCGTCGTCAGGTTCTCCGGCGGGATGCCAAAGGCGTTGGTCAAGGCTTCGGCGACCGCCTCGGCGCGGCGGTCGGACAGAGCAAGGTTCGCTTCCGGTGTGCCGACAGCGTCGGTATGGCCCTCGATCAGGAAGCTCTCGGCCGGGTTTTTCTTCAGCAGCTTGTCCATGGCGTTGGCAACACCCTCCAGCTTCTGGACCTCGGTGTCGGAAATCGAGGCCGAACCGAATTCGAAGTTGAGCGTGTCGAGGTCGATGCGGCGGGCGATGTCGCGCACGCGGGCCGAGCGCTTGACCTCGTCGATCGAATAGAGGCGCTGGACCCTCTCGACCGGCGGCCGTTCGAGGAAGGTGTAGTAGTCGTCCGGATCCTCGACCTCTTCGGAATCCAGAATGTATTCCTCTTGCGGGATGGTAAGGCGCATCGGCGGCAGGTCGTCGCCCGGGTCGCGCCAGTCTGCATCGTCGTCATAGTTCCGCTCGTCGACATAGCTCAGCACATATTCGCGGCCGTCGGGCGCGATGCGTGAACGCTGGATGACGTCGCCGTAGCGGTTGCGGATGGTGACGATCCGGACACCATTGTCACGCTCGACTATTTCCCGGGTGCGATCGCCCGACAGGTCCTCATAATAGACATTCCTGGCGCCGCGGTGCATGCGCGGTGCATCGCTGCTTTCGACGAACGTCTGGTTGTTGAACTGGAGGATAACGCGGTCGCCGAATTCCCTGACGACGTTGGCGCCCTGGGGGCGCGGACGACGACGAACATCCTCGACGTCCGGCGCACGCTCGACGCGCTTGCCTTTTTCCTCGGTCACCGGAACGATCTTTTCAGGCTTGATCTCCCGCTGGGCTGCCCGGTCGTCGGTGGGTGGCGGCCCCTGATCGACCGGAGCCGGCTTCGGGGCTTCCACCTGGTTCTCGCCCTGCTGGGCGGGCTGGTTGCCCTGCTGCTTACCGGCATTTTGGCCGCGCTCCTTGCCACCCTTGCGCTTGCGCAAGACATCCTTCTGGCTGTCCAGAACAGGTGCCTCGTTCGGATTGGCCTGGGCTTCACCCTGGACCGGATTTTCACCCTGGACCGGCGCGGCCTGGCCAGTCGAAGGCTGTTCGCCGGTCGAGGGCTGTTGCTCTCCTGTCACCGGCTGTTCGCCGACAGGCCTCTTGCCACGTTTCTTGATCTTGTCCTGGGGCTGTTCGCCCTGGACGGGAGCGGCCTGCTGCTCGATCGGAGCCGGTTGGGCCTGTGGGGTCGCTTCCTTATTGGTCGGCGCCGGCTGGCCTTCCGCCTCCGTGGCGGGTCCGGTCAATTCAGCAGGCTTCTTGCGCTTGCCCGGCTTTTGTCCGGGCTCGACAGTCGGAGCCTGTTCTGCCGGGGCAGCCTCGATCTGCTGGTTCTGTTTTTGCTTCTTCTTGCGCGGGTTGACGTTGGGCTGGTTGTCGTTTGCCGGCGCTGCCTGCTCGGCCGGTTGTTCCGATGGGGCCGCTTCGATCTGCTGCCGATTGCGCCGCTTCTTGCGGGGTTGCTCGGACTCGGCTGGAGCGATCTGCTCGGCCGGAGCGGATTCTGTTTGCTGCTGCTGATT
>NZ_JAMYMD010000041.1:0-48628 GCF_040318335.1 Mesorhizobium sp. M1182 | reverse complement strand
CTCCGCTAAACACGGGGGCTGCGCGGCGGACACGCCGACGTCACCGCAATGCCACGCCATTTTGCAGAACTTGACGCACACAACTCCGGCCGCAGCCCCGCAAGGGGTCGCTCTAATGGCTATGCCGGCCCTCCGGCCGCCGGCACCCTTCGTTCGTGATGTCAGGACCGGGCCGGCTGATCGACAATCGCGGCAACGATCCGACGCACGATCGGAAGCACAATCAGCAGACTGGGAAACGCGACAAGCCATGAAGCGCCCCATGCATAGCTCCAGGCCGCTATAAACCCGTTTGTCCAGCCTGCGCCGATTGCCGTCGAAACCGCCGAGACAATCGAGGACATCAGAATCGAAAGAACCAACGGCATCACCACCGCGCCGTAGGAGGGCGGCAGCTTTCTCAACTTGAAGGCTCGATCCGGTGATGCTTGCATCGAAATCTCCCAATCAGAAAAAATGTGCGTCAGCGTTACTGTGAGGACGATCAGGCGGCATATGCCGTCTGCAGCGCCAATTCCCGAATGAAGCTTCGCAGCGAACGCGGCTCGCGGCCAAGCGCGGCACGCAACGTCAGGCTGTTCCCGCCGAGGCCGTATTTGGCGTAGTGGCTGTGTACTTTGGCCAGCATCTGCAACTGCCGGTCGGTATAGGGAAGGCGGGCCTTCGCCGCCCAGTCCTGAAATGTCGGCTCGCCCGCCGAAACCGGCCGGCCAAGCGCTTCGCTCATCATGGCGACGACCTCTTCGCGGCTGTGCATACCGTCGGCGCACAGCTCGAGGGTCGCATAGGACAAACGCGCTTCGGTCAGTGCGATTGCCGCCACTTCAGCCACATCGCGATAGTCGACGCGGGCGAGCTTCGCCGTCCTTGGAAACGGCTCGGCGAAAACGCCGTGCTCGACGACGGACGGCCAGGCCGGCGCGATATTTTGCATGAAATTGGCCGGGTGCAGAATGGTGTACTCCATGTTCGTCGAATAGAGGGCAGCTTCAACGGGTACCTTGCTTGCATGGTTTTCCAGCCTCGTATTGGTCGGCTGGATCACCGACGAAAAGACGAACTTTCGAACGCCTGCTCGCGCCGCCGCCTCAACCATGGCAACCCCCATGGCGGCTTCGTCCGGAGCAAAGGCCGGTCCGATGTGAAAGAGACCGTCGACACCTTTCACGGCCTGCTCAAGGCTCCGATGGTTGCGCAGATCTCCGATCGCGATCTCGGATGCGCCGGCTTTCCGGGCTTTTTCGGCACTCGCGGCGTCACGAACAAGCGCTCGAACCCTGGCATTGCGGCGGACGAGTTCAGGCACCACCAAACCGGCAACGCGGCCTGCGGCGCCTACGACCAGGACCGTTGGACTGGGTGTTCGCATGACGATCTCCTTCCTTCGAGTCTGCCTTTCGGCCTGTGCAGGGAAGATAAAATCTAGCGAACTTCGTTACAATTGATCGATTTTGCGATAGGTTCTCCCGATTTTCGGTAGAAAGGAGCGATGAGCGATGAGCCGGATAGATGATTTCGAAGCCTTCATTGCCATTGTCGAGCATGGCAGTCTGACGGCTGCCGCACGCCGGCTGAACCGCTCACTGCAGTCGGTCAGCCGGTCCCTGGCGACATTGGAGGAATCAATCGGGGTCGAGCTTCTGCACAGGACGACACGCCGCTCGACGCCGAGCGAAGCCGGAGCGGCCTTTTTCCAGCGCATCAAACCCGCCGTCGAGGAAATTAACGAAGCCAGGCTTCAGGCGGCCAATCGACGGTCGGAGCCATGGGGCATCCTGCGTGTCAGTGCCCCGGTTCTGTTCGGCCCGGACTTCCTCGTGCCGGTCATCGCCGATTATATGCGGACATATCCCCGGGTCGAGGTTGACCTCCAGCTTTCCGATGAATTTGTCGATCTCGATGCCGAGCGCCTCGATTTGGCTGTCCGAATCGGCAATTTGCCGGATTCCAATTTACGTGCGAAGCGCCTGGGCGCGCTGCGGCGCGTGGTGTTCGGCGCACCTGCCTACTTCCAGCAACACGGCCGACCGGCCCATCCGCTCGAATTGCGTGAGCATCAATGCATCGTACGAACCGTCGACGGCCGCCCAGGCGAATGGATGTTTCAGATTGAAGGCAAGCCCCGGCCGGTGAAGGTCGCGGGTACCTTCCGGTCGAATTTGATGATATCGATCTATGCGGCCGCGGTTCACGGATTGGGTCTGGGCTACTCGCCGCTTTGGCAGGTAAAGCACCTGGTGGACGATGGCCGCCTGGAACTGGTTCTAACCGAATTCGAGCCGGTGCCGGTGCCGATACACGCCGTGTGGCCGGAAGGCAGGTCGTCCTCAGCCAAAGTTCGCGCTTTTCTGGACCTGCTGGCATCCCGCCTGGAGCTCAGGGATCTTTAGCTACATAGCGAGCCTAGCGGCATACGGATCGCCGGCAGCACCAAAATCGACCGCCTCGCAGCAACGCCACAAGATTACCGAGAGCAGTACTTCTCAAAAGAGGGTGCTTCGCGCGTCGGCGGGGCCGCGCGCGAGCCGTGTCAGACCTTGGCCACGATCCGCATGAAGGCCGGCATGTCGTCGCCGAAGCCGACGGTCGCGTCATTGTCTTCCTGGCGCTGGCGGGCAGGGCGCTCGCGCTGCGGCCTGGTGTCGCCCCGTTCCGGCGCGCGCCGTTCGTTGCGATCGGGCGAAGCCTTGCGTTCAGGTGAAGCCTGGCGCTCGCTGTTTTCCGAGCGGATCGCCTCTTTGCGGGTACGCCGCTCGTCGATGTCGGCGACGGTGGCTTCGGCCACGACCGGCTGTTCCGCGCTAACTGCTTCCGGCGCTGCTTCTTCGCTGCGCTTGGCGTGGCGTTCACGCGGTTTGCGCTCGCCCCTGTCCTTGGCGTCATCCTTGCGACCGGCACGGCGTGGCGCACCGCGGCCACGGCGCGGGGCCTCATCCTCGCCGCCTTCGCTGGCAACGACCGTCGACAAATCGCCGTCATGCCACTCGATCTTCGTGCCGATCAGCCGCTCGATGGCGTCGATGTATTTGGTGTCCGACTTGGTCGCGATGGTGAAGGATTTGCCCGAGCGCCCGGCGCGGCCGGTACGGCCGATGCGGTGGACGTAATCCTCCGCGTGGATCGGCACGTCGTAATTGAAGACATGGCTGACATCGGGAATGTCGAGGCCACGCGCCGCGACATCCGAAGCAACGAGGTAGCGCAGCTTGCCGTCACGGAAATTGGCCAGCATCTGCATGCGCGCGCGCTGGTCCATGTCGCCGTGCAGGGCGCCGGCGTCGAAGTCATATTTCAGCAGCGAGCGGAACAGCTCCGATACCTCGATCTTGCGGTTGCAGAAGATGATGGCGTTCTTCAGCTCGGCATCCTCGGCTTTCATCAGATTGCGCAGCGTCTCGCGCTTGTCCCATGGTTTCGGGCCGGATTTCACCAGCCGCTGGATGATGTTGGTGGCGGCCGATGCTGCCTTCGACACTTCGACGCGCACCGGTGCGTGCAGGAATTTCTCGGTAAGCTTGGTGATTTCCGGCGGCATCGTCGCCGAGAAGAACAGCGTCTGCCTGGTGAACGGGATCATCTCACAGATACGCTCGATGTCGGGGATGAAGCCCATGTCAAGCATGCGGTCGGCCTCGTCGATGACGAGGATCTCGACGCCGTTGAGCAGGAGCTTGCCGCGCTCGCGATGGTCGAGCAGGCGGCCGGGGGTCGCGATCAGCACATCGGCGCCGCGCTCGAGCTTCTTGTCCTGCTCGTCGAAGGACACGCCGCCGATCAGCAGTGCGATATTGAGCTTGTGGTTCTTGCCGTATTTGACGAAGTTTTCCTCGACCTGCGCGGCGAGCTCGCGCGTCGGCTCGAGGATCAGCGTGCGCGGCATGCGGGCGCGGGCGCGGCCCTTTTCCAACCGGGTGAGCATCGGCAGGACGAAGGACGCCGTCTTGCCGGTGCCGGTCTGGGCAATGCCCAGCACGTCCTTGCCGAGCAAGGCGTGCGGGATAGCACCAGCCTGGATCGGCGTCGGCTCGGTGTAGCCGGCATCGGTAACTGCGGAAAGGACCTTCGGCGACAGGCCGAGGTCTGCGAAGGTCAACGCTTCTTGAGCGATCTGGGTGTCTGAGGACAAGTTTGGCTGTCTTTGGCTGGTTCGGGGGCGCAACATATGCAGTCGCGGCAAGCGCCGCGCGCCTGCAAGATCGGTATTGCAGGTAGGCGCAAGCCCACGATTTGTCAACACAAACGGGCGGCATTGGCGCGATTGTGAAGCCGTAAGCTTAATCGCGATGGTTACCGCTCGTCGATGGCCCGCTCTTCAGCAAGGCGACATTCTCGCACCAGCGCAGGTGTTGCAGATCAGCAACGCCAGGGTGCATTCATTCTGACCACACGCCAAAGTGTCATTTGAGATTTGAAATAACTCAGAAAACTAGCCACAAATGATTCATCTATTTTTCTTGGCTAAGGGGGCCACATTATGAAGAAAGCTTTTCTCTCCGCAGCGTTTCTGGCAGCGGCCTTGACTCCGGCGATCGCGGCCGATGTCGTGGAATTGCCGGTCGCATCAACGTATAACTGGACGGGCCTCTATCTAGGCGCACATGTCGGCGGTGGCAGCAGCAAAGTAGACTGGGAATATACTGTTGGCGGGACGGCTGATCATGATGGCAGCGGCGCCCTGGGCGGCGTCCAGGCCGGTTACAATTTCCAGAGCGGAAATATAGTCTATGGCGTCGAGGCGGACATCTCGGCCGCCCATATCGATGGCGGCACGGACTGTCCGAACCCCACCTTCTCTTGCGATTCCGATGTAAAGATGCTCGGATCGCTGCGTGGCCGAATTGGCTATGCGATGGATAGGCTGCTGATCTACGGTACCGGCGGTCTCGGCTTCGGCAGGGTTGAGATTAGCACAAGCGGTCCGATCGGGACCAACGGCACCTCGAAAACCAGAGCAGGCTGGACCCTGGGCGCGGGCCTGGAATATGCCTTTACCGATCACTGGTCGCTCAAGGGCGAATACAAATATTTCATCTGGGCAAGAGCGATTATACAGTCGACACCGGCCTGAATGTCGAAGCAAAGGTCCGCATACACACCGGAGTCATCGGCTTGAATTACAAGTTCTGATCGCAACGATCGGCCGCCGCAACACTTGTGTTGTCAAATAGGAACCCGGCCTCGTGCCGGGTTTTTATTTGCACGGTCTGTTCAATACCTGAACTGTTCGGCGAGAATGCGCTCGTTCCACGAATGGTTGGGATCGAACAGCAGCGTCGCCGTTGCCGTCGGCGATTCCCTCACCGTGACCGTCGTCACCGCCTTGACCTCGGTGTGGTCGGCGGCGGCATTCACCGGCCGCTTTTCCGGCTCCAGAATGTCGAAACGCACGATCGCCTTGTTGGAGAGCAGCGCGCCGCGCCAGCGGCGCGGACGAAACGGGCTGACCGGGGTCAGCGCCAGCAGCGGAGCGTCGAGCGGCAGGATCGGCCCGTGCGCCGACAGATTATACGCGGTCGAGCCGGCCGGCGTCGCAATCATCACGCCGTCGCAGTGCAATTCCTCCAGCCGCTCTTGCCCATCCACGGTGATGCGGATCTTGGCCGTCTGGTACGACTGGCGCCAAAGCGCGACCTCGTTGATCGCGAGCGCCGAAATCGTCTCGCCTTCGGCCGTCACCGCCTGCATCTCCAGCGGACGGATCGTTTCGGCAACGGCCGCCGCGATGCGCCCGGTCAAGCCGCTGGCGCGGTATTCGTTCATCAGAAAACCGATGGTGCCACGGTTCATGCCGTAGACCTTCTTTCCCGTGCTCATCGTCTCACGCAGGGTCTGCAGCAGAAAGCCGTCGCCGCCGAGCGCCACGACGATCCCGGCTTCTTCGACGGAGGCCTGGCCGTAACGCGCAGAGAGGCTTTCCAGCGCTGCATTGGCGTCGGCTGTACCGGATGAGACGAAGGCGAAACGGCTGGCGGTTTTGCTCATGGCTCTCAACGACAACCGATTGGCGACGACCGTCTGGCGACCGATTGGCGGCGACCGGTTGCTGGGCCGCGCCAGCGCCGGGTTAGCATGGGTGGGCATTTCTGCAAAGGGAGGGAGGTGCCTGGAGATGGCGACCAAACAAGCCGCACTCGCGCATCATGTCGGAGGACAAAATGATGTGATGGTTAAGACTCGCCTTAAACTCTCGTAAAGCCATATCGATCATGTTAGCCGGCAGCGGACGGGCGGCGTGGGGGCTAACCAGTCGAGGCCGATCTATTGCCGCTGGCACGCTTGATTATTGTCTTCCTGATGCTGGCAAGTTTTGCCCTGGCTTTCGCGGAACTGGTGCGCCAGGCGGAGGAAAAGAGCTTTAGACCCGAGCCCACGGCCTCGCGCTGCGGCGACGCGGCGGGGACACCCTGTCCGCAAAGGGCGCTTTGACGCCACAGCGCCAGTGCTTATCGGGCTTGCAACAGATGGCAGCCGGCCTGGCGCTTTTGCGCGAGGTACTCGTCGACAAGCTGGCGATAGCGGACTTTGCCGAAGCTCGGGAAATGGCCGCCGTGCACGACCGAGACATCGAGATCGCGCATGCGCAGCAGCGTTTCGACATAATCGTCGATATCGGAGTGATAGACGTCGTCGATCAGCGGGCCGTCATAGATGAAGTCGCCGGAAAACAGGATGCCCGTCCTGTTTTCGTAGAGCGCAATGCCGCCGGGTGAATGGCCGGGCGTGTGGATGACCTCGAAGGCACGGTCGCCGAGATCGACGATGTCGCCTTGCTCGAGCAACCGGCCGGCTGGTGCGGGCAGGATCCGGTAGCGCTTCGTGTCCCAGCCTTGCGGCATGCCGTCGAACATCTCGTCGGTGGCATAGCGGTCGGCAACCGTCCATTCGTTGCGTGGATCGGCGAGGATTTCGGCCTCGGCCGGGTGCACGCAGCGGTCGGGAAATTCGTGATGGCAGCCGATGTGATCGAAATGGGTGTGGCTGGCCACGCAGGTGAGCTTGCGCTCCGTGACCAGCGGCACGAGGCGGCGCAGACTGAAATGGCCGAGGCCGGTGTCGAACAGAAGATCGCGGTCGCGGCCGCGCACATGCCAGATGTTGCAGCGGAAGAACGGCTTGATCCACGGCTCGTGGATCAGCGTCACGCCATCGCCCATGCGGATAGTTTCGTACCAGTCAGGAGCGTCGATGATTGGAAGCGTGCTCATGTTTGGTCCGCAAGCAGGATGACGTCGCCAGCATCGCACGATACCGCGACAACGTCGCCCGCCTGGACGGCCGATGCTGCCGCGACCTTGGCGATGAAGTGCAGCGCCGGGTCGGTCGTGGAGGTCCCCAGCACACGCTTGAAGCTGCCCTGGAAGACGACGTCGCTGACCTTGGCCGTACCGAGCGCCACGGCACCGCCGGCAGCGCCGAAGACAAGATGCTCCGGGCGGATGGCCAGCGCAACGGTCGAGCCGGCCGGCAATGTGCCGGGCAGCGAGAGCGACCCAAGCTTCGTGGTGACGGCGATTTTGCCGCTCTTCGCCTCGGTCACCGTTCCCGATATCAGCGTGCTTTCGCCCATGAAAGTCGCGGAAAAGCGCGTCGCTGGCCGGGCATAGACGCGCTCGGGCGGTCCTTCGTCCTCGATGCGCCCGTCATTCATCACCACGCAATGATCGGCCAGCGCCATCGCCTCTTCCTGGTCGTGGGTGACGTGGATGAAGGCGGTGCCGACGCGTTTCTGGATCGCCTTCAATTCGTCCTGCATCTGCCGGCGCAATTTCAGGTCGAGCGCGCCGAGCGGCTCGTCGAGCAACAGCACCGCCGGCTCGACCACCAGGGCGCGCGCCAGTGCCACGCGCTGCCGCTGACCGCCGGAAAGCTGGTGCGGCTTCTTGTCGAAGGCAGTGGCCAGCCCAACCAGCGCCAGCGCCTCGCGCGCCCTTGCTGCCCGGGTTGCGGCATCGACACCCCGCATGCGCAGGCCGAAGCCGACATTGCTGCCGACGCTCATATGCGGAAACAGCGCGTAGTCCTGGAACACGGTCGTCGTCGGCCGCTTCGCCGGTGGCACGGCAGTGCAGTCCTCGCCGCGGATCAGCACCTTGCCTTCGCTCGGCGTGACGAAGCCGCCGAGGATGGACAGAAGCGTCGTCTTGCCGGACCCGGACGGCCCGAGCAGGATCGTGTAGCTGCCAGGCTCGATCGTCAGCGAGACGTTCTTCAGCACGGTATGCTGGCCGAAGCGATGCGAGACGGAGCTTATATCGACCAGTGGCGCACTCATGCCGGCTTCCTCCGCAACAGCATCAGCTCGAACAATACCACCAGCACGATGGAGACGGCGAAGACCAGCGAGCCGACGGCGTTGGTCTTGGGATTGAGGCCGGAGCGCAGCAGGTTCCAGATCTCGACCGGCAGCGTCGTATCGAAGCGCGTCAATAGGAACGAGATGACGAATTCGTCCCAGGAGAAGGTCATCGACAGAAAGAAACCGGCGAAGATCGCCGGTGCCATGACAGGCACGGTGATCAGCAGCAGCACCTTCCATTCGGGCGCGCCGAGGTCGCGCGCGGCGCGCTCGATGTTGATCTGGTGGTCGCCCATCTGGCTGTAGACGATGGCAAAGCAGAGCGGCAGGTTGATCACGACGTGGCCGATGCCGGCGGCAGTGAGCGACTTCGGCACGCCGGCCCAGTTGAACAGGACCAGCAGCCCCATGCCGATGATGAGATAGCTGACGGTCAGGGGCAAGGTGATCAGCCCGCGCATCAGGCCCGAGCCCGGCAAGGCGAAGCGCGCAAAACCCCAGGCGGAGAGAAAGCCCAACGTGACGGCGGCAGCCGAGGAGACGACCGCCACCAGCAGCGAATTGACCAGAGCCGAGGTCAGCCGCGTGTCGGCGAGCACGGCCTCGTACCAGCGCAGCGACGGTCCGGTGAAGGGCGGGATCGGAAACGACGTCGCCTGCAGCGAAAACAGCACCAGAACGATGACCGGTAGAAAGATGAAGCCGTAGATTGCGATGGCGTAAAGGCCGGAGACGAGGCGGATGAGCGCGCGCATGGTCAGGCCCGCTCGATCTTCAGCCAGCGGGAGCAGGCGAGATAGGCAATGGTGACCACCGCCATCAGGATGATCGACAACGCCGAAGCGAGCGGAAAGTCGCCGCGCCGGCCGATCTGCATCATGACGAGCTGCGGCATCAAAAGCTCGTTGTTGCCGCCGAGGATCTGCGGCGTGATGTAGTCGCCGATGCACAGCACGAAGGTGAGGAAGGCGCCGACCATGATACCGGGGAGCGTCAGCGGCAGAACGACATGCAGGAAAGTCCGAACCGGCCCGGCGCCGAGGTCGGCGGCGGCCTTGCGATAACTGGGGCTAAGCTGCTTCAGATTGGCGAAGATCGTCAGCGTCAACAGCATGACGAAGAAATGCACGAAGCCGGTGATGGTGGCCAGCCGCGTATTGGCGAGCTGCAGCGGTTCGCTGGACAGGCCAGAGCCTGTCAGTGCGCGGTTGACGACGCCGTTTTGCGCCAGCACCAGCAGCCACGAATAGGAGCGCACGACATAGGAGGTCCAGAACGGCAGCACCGCCAGCATCAGCGCCAGCCGCTGCCAGCGCTCCGGCACCTGTTCGGCCAGGATCCAGGCAAAAGGATAGGCAAGCAGCACCGAGATCACGGTGACGATCGCTGTGACCTGCAGCGAGTTCACCATCGCCTGCCAGTAGGACGGATTGGCAAAGAACTGGCTGTAGTTGGACAGCGTGAAGCCGCCGCCTTCATGTGCCGTCAGGCTGGATACCGCCATGGCGACGAAGGGCAGCACAAAAAACACCAGCGTCCAGCCGAGCGCCGGCGCGACCAGCGCCCAGGGCAGGGCACGCCCACTGTTGACGGCGTTCACGACCGGCAGCCGGTCATTGCGCCTGCAGCATTTCGGTCCAGACGTCCTGCATCTTCTTGTCGAGGTCGGCGTTCGGCGCAGGATAGGACTGGGCGCGGGCGAGGAATTCCGGCTGCTCGTCGAAGCGCAGGATCTTCTTCTGCTCGTCGCTCAACGCCGCCTTGCTGTTGGCCGGCATGCCCCAATAGCAGGACGAGGTGGCGAGCCGCGCCTGGCCTTCGGGGCTCATAATGTACTGGATGAATTTAAGCGCCAGCTCCTTGTTCTTGGAATCCTTGAACATTGCCAGCGACTGCGACCACAGCACGGCGCCTTCTTTCGGAATGGAGAAGTCGAGGGCAGGGTTTTCCTTGGCCAGCCCCGCCGTCACCCATTCGCCGCCGCCGACCAGTATGTCGACCTCGCCGGTCGCCAGTGCCGTCTGGCTGGCGGTCACCTCGCCGACCAGCTTGGCGTTGGCCTTCATTTTGAGCAGCTCTTCCTTGATGGCGGGAAGGTCGGCTTCGGTCAGTTCCGCCGTCTTCTTGCCGATCGCCAGTGCGGCCATGCCGATGACAGGCAGGTAATAATCGTAGATGGCGATCTTGCCCTTGTATTTGTCGCCGGTCAGCGCCGCCATCGTCTGCATGTCGGCCGGGTCGACCTTAGTCTTGTTGTAGCCGATCGTGTTGTAGCCGAACTTTTCGGTGATGCCGTAACGCTTGCCGTCAACGACGGTGGAGCTGTCCATCTTCACCTGCGGAAACAGATCGGCCAGCGGCAGCTTGTCTTCCGGCAGCGGCTCGAACAGGCCTTTTTCGACGCCGCGCGGTATGTCGATGCTGTCGATCACCATCACGTCCCAGTCGCCGGGCTGCGATTGTTCGACGATGGCCAGGCCGGCGCCCGTGCCTTCAAACTCCTTGACATTGACCTTGACGCCGTTCGCTTCCTCGAACGGCTGCAGCAGCGCCGGATCGGCGTGATCGCACCAGATCAGCGCGTTGAGATCCTGCGCCTGAGCGAGGCTGCCCGCCGCCAGCAGCAGTGCTGCCGCGGCACACGCGCCTTGGAGATGGCTCTTCAGAACGGAAAGCGGATTCCTGACTGTTAGATTGGGGGTCTTTGGATTGACGGACATCGAGTGTTCTCCCTTGCCTTTTTGGCTTGTAGGAAAAATTGAACCAATTCTAAAATTGAGTCAATTCTGATTTTGTGGCAAACAGCCGTTATGAGCGGATTGCGGGCAAGGCAGAAGGCGGATCGGCACCGCCGCATCATCGAGGCGGCGGCGGCGCTTTTCCGCGATGCCGGTTATGAAGGCGCCAAGATCGAGACCATCGCGGCGCAGGCCGAAGTCTCGGTCGGCACCATCTACAATTACTACCAGAACAAGGGCGACATCCTCGGCGCCATCGTCTCGATGGAGGTCAACGAGGTGCTGAATGCCGGGCGCGGCGTCGTCGCCAACCCGCCGGCCAATGTCGGCGACGCTCTCGATACGCTGCTCGGCATCTATATCGAGCACTCGCTGCATTATCTCAGCAAGGAGATGTGGCGGCAGGCGATGGCGATCTCGACGCAGCTGCCCGACAGCCCGTTCGGCCAGGCCTATACGGGGCTGGACCGCGCCCTGACCGAGCAGATCCGCGCGCTGATCGTCCGCCTGCAGGCGCTCGGGCTGGTGCGTCGCGACATCGACGGGCCGGCACTCGGCGAACTCATCTTCAACAACATGAACATGATGTTCATCGAATTCGTGAAGCGCGAGGAGGCGAGGATTGCCGAGTTGCGGGCGGCGATACGACGGCAGAACCGGATTTTGGTGGCGGCGATCGGAGTGTAAGAAGATCAAGGGCGAGTTGAGCCTGCAACACAAATCGCCGCAGCCGGAGCATCGCCTACCGGTTGATCAGCCATAGAATGGCCGAGAGCACGATGCTGACCAGTATCCCCGTGGTGATAGGGACATAAAGCCTGAAGTTCTCACGCTCGATCACGATATCGCCGGGCAGCCTGCCAAGGCCGGTCCGGGCCAACCAAGGCCACAGCAGGCCTATGGCGACTATGCTGAGACCAACGACGATCAGAATTCGCGACATGGCAGCATCCTGCCGACAAAAATGCCGGGCGCCCAATATGGACCCCGATCATCCGGCTACTAGGCCTGCTCGAGCGAGGATTTCAGGAGCCGGCGTGACATGCCCGTGCGGCTTGCAGTAGTCCGGGTCGATCGCGCGATAGCCGAGCAGATGGCCGAGTGGCGCCAGGATCGCCAGCGCCACTCGCTGAATCGCAGGTGGCGGGTGCGTGAAGACGATCACGTCGGCAAATTCCCTGGCGATGACTGCTGCCTGAAGCGGCGAAGGTCTACCTTTTCTGTCCACCTTGCCGGCATTGGCCAGGCCGAAGAGCATGCCGATCAGCAGCTCGAAACGGTTCGGGTCGACATTGTCCGCACCTGGCGCCCGGTCGACTTCGACCAGGACATGCGCTTCTTCGGTTTTGCTGCTGTTCCACCAATCATGTGCGACGCCTGCTTCGACCGTGGCGGATTGGCCAGGCTCCAGGGACAAAGTCTTCCCGGCGATGCAAGCGTCGAGACGGCCACGGAGGACGGTAAACCGTTCCGTCAGGTTCGGGTGGAAGTGCTCGCCCACCACTGCGGCTCCCGGCCGGGCGGTCAGATGAGCGATGCCAGGTCCCTGGCCGCGGTCTTCTGTGCCACGCAGGATGACGGCATATTCGCCGGTCACCTTGTTCTCGTAGACATCTCCACAGTGTGACATGGATCAGCTCCGGGTTCAGAGCACCGGTGTCCAGCAACTTTATCGTCAACCGATTGATCGTTCAACGACGCTCGAACAGGCGATTGCGGAAACACCAGCTGCCGGCTCTTCGGCGACGCGGGCGATCAGCGCTCTACCGAACATGCTTGGGAGGCCGCGCACGCGGAAACGGCACGACCGTCAGTGGCGCCTTGCGGAATTCCGCGATGGCTATTTCTTCAATCAGCGCGTCGAGGACCTCGTTGACGCGTCGGCTCGTTTCATCTGCGCCGCAGAGGCGGTTTTGTGCGCACTCCAAAAGCTCGCGCGCCGCGGCGAAATCACTTCGCATGACAACACCCGTTGGTTTGGCCCGCCACACGGGGCATTGTCGGCGCGCTTAATTGAGCGAGTGCTAATATACACAGGGGCAATTTAATCGAATGCTGTTAAATGGCCCGGAGCCGGAGAGGGGCCGAAATGATGGCTGTAAGGGCTAGGCACTAATGGGCTCGGCGTCTCTTGGTATGAGATGCCAAAGTGCAATCTGGCGTCAGATTAAGCCGGCAATTTCACGCGACGTTTGTGGTTCCCCGACGGGGACGGAACGCGTGGCCCTAAAACGTTCTTGGGCGGCTAAGATATTCTCTGGCGGCGGCAATCTGGCGTCGGTGCTCGCGCAGGAAGGCTGCGCCGAAACAAATGGCGAAGGCCAGTACAGAAAGGCTTGTCGTTGCTCTTGATGTTGGATCGGGGTCGGGACTTGTCAGCAAACGAAAACCGAACGCGAAGGCGAAGACGATAAGGCCGCCAAACATCCCGTTGATGAAGGGGGCGGTCGTGCGTTTCTGCTCCAACGGAAACTCCCATGGTTTCCGATGCAGTTATATGCGTTTGAATTGATGTGCCACCGCTCTTGACGGCCCGACCCTGTGGAAATCGGGGATGACCAGATATCGATGCGTGTTGGGAAGTCCTCGCAAGCAATCCTTGCTTGCTGGTGCCCCCGGACGGGATCGAACCGCCGACCTTCGGTTTACAAAACCGCTGCTCTACCAGCTGAGCTACAAGGGCACGGCGCTTCGGTTACCATATTTGATGCGCCAGTAAAGACAAAACTCCGTTTTTCGGTTCCCGGCGAACGCGCCGGTTCTGCCGCCGGGGCGTCCTGAAAACGGCCAATTCGCTTCCTATATTGATGGAAGGTGCAATCGCATCAGCGAGGCAGTCGCATGATCAGGTTTGTCATCATTCTCCCGCTCGTCGTCGTGGCCTGGGTTCTCCTGGTGAAGCTCATCAAGGACCTGAAGCACGCCAATATCGACTGGACCGGCGTCACCACCATCGTCGGCTTCATCGCGCTCGCCTTCTGGCTTCGCCACATCACCGGGATGGGGTGAGGCCTGCCGGTTGTTCCGGTGAACTGTCGACGGCGCGACCATTCGTGGTCGCGCATCAGACCGCGCGATTTCGCCCGCCGAGAAAAAATCCAAAAGGACCTTCGAACCTTTTTCCTTGTCGCGACGACTGATGGTCAAGAGGCGGTTGGATCGCCTCCCACAACAAGGAGATCGTCATGTTCAAGCGCACCATCATTTCCGGCCTCGTCGCCACCACTGTCGCCGCCGCCATGCTGGTCGGCACCGTTCAGCCGTCGGCCGCCCATCACAAGCACAAGCACCTCGGCATCGGCATTGCCGCAGGTGTCGGAGGCTTCCTGCTCGGCAGCGCGCTGGCCCAGCCGCGCACCGTCTATATCGAGGAAGACGGCGGCTCGTGGCACGTCCGGCGCTGCCTCAATCGCTACCAGAGCTACGACCCGTACTCGGACACCTATGTCGGCTACGACGGCTATCGCCATCGCTGCTGGCTTGAGGGCCACGATGCCAGCTTGGGATGACCGTTTCATGCAACCGGAAGAAGGGCGCCCCACTGGCCCTTTTTCTGTTGTTCGGCGATAGGCTTCCTGTCGAAATCGACTGACTATCAGTGTCGGCGCTGCCCCTCATCTGCCTGCCGGCATCTTCTCCCCGTATAGTGACGGGGAGAAGGGACGCTCTCGGCGATGACTTCGGCAGTCTCCAGCGCTGCAAGAGGGCGCCAAGGTCGCGGTCAGCTTCTTTCTCCCCGTCACTATACGGGGAGAATGCCCGGCAGGGCAATGAGGGGCAGCGCCAGCTTCAGTCTCCAAGCAATTTAGCTATCATTTGTCTCCGATTTCACCAGGAACCCGGCAGTATACAGCGATTTCCCAACAGCCTAGTCTGCACCGATAGCGAAACAGGGAGAGGGCGCTTGGGCGAGCACGATCCGAACGAAGAGCCGATCGAGACGGTTTTCCGCAACGGCACAATCACCACCGTCGGCATCCTGCTGGCGTTCTCGCTGGGCTTCATCACGCATTGGGCCGCCAACCCGATACCTTGGGAAATCTATCACCTGGCCGCCGTCGTGCCGATTTTGATCGGCATTGCCCTGCAGATACGAGCGCTGCGGTTGCTGCTCGACTTAACGTCTCTACAACGGCGCGTTTATGAACGCGCCAATCGTATCTTCATTGCCGGCCTAATCTTCACCGCCTGCGGAGTTGGGCTGGCGATGCTGCTTGATTTCTACGACCTATCGACCAAGAGCGCGGTGCCCGGGGCCTAGCTTTGGCCATCCTGGCAGATGTCGCACCATTCGACGCTGGTCAGCGCAGCCATGCGCTCGGTTCGCTGCGAAGGCCGGGAGGGGTCGGCAGCCCGCCGATCATCCTTGTCACCTTCGCCGCCGCATCGTGCACAAGCGGGCCGATCTCGGCCAGCCGTTCCGGCGTTACCCGCACCGTCGGCCCGGAAACCGAAACGCCGCCGATCGGCTCGCCGAACTCATTGAAGATGGCGGCGGCAACGCAGCGCATGCCCGGATGCCGCTCCTCGTCGTCTACCGACCAGCCGCGCAGCTTGATCGTCACCAGGTCGCGGGCGAGCGCCGGGATATCGGACAGCGTGTTTTCGGTGAAGCGCTCCAGCCCGGCCCGGCGCAGGATGGTGGCGACGCGTTCCGGCTCGAGATGCGCCAGCACTGCCTTGCCGATGCCCGAGGCATGGAAGGAGCTGCGCGTCCCCGGCCGGAAGAAGGCGCGGATCGCCTGATGCGTCTCGACCTGACTGACAAAGACGACGCAATCGTCCTCGGCGACGCCGAGATTGGCGGTCTCGCCGGTCTTCTCCATCAATTCCTGCATGACGATACGGGCGCGGTCGACCAGCTTGCGGCGGCGCAGGAACGCCGCGCCCATGCGATAGGTCTCGACGCCGATCGACCACAGCTGGTCGGTACCGTCGAACTCGACCATGCCGTGGTTCTCCAGCGTCGTCAGCATGCGGTAGGCGGTGGATGCCGGCAGACCGGAACTGGCGGCGATCTCGCTCAGCGACAGGCCGCTGCCATCGGCAACGATTGCCAGGATGCGCAGCGCCCGGTCCAGCGACTGCACCGAAGCAGCCTCGGCCGGCCCGTTGAAGGCGCGCGGCCGGCCGCGCTGGCGTTTTTCGGTGGTTTCCATCGGGCCATTCTTCGCTCTGTTCGCCCAGCAAGGCAATGAAAAAGTTTTTCATCGATTTGCGAAGCGAATTCGTGGAAAACAGAAAGTCAAATCAATTCAATCTACAAGAGCCGTTTTCTAGAAATGAAAATATATTCTGAAAAAATTGAAAAATCATTGGTGCGCTGGCATCATCGGCTATCAACAATTCCGTGGAGGCTGACATGGCCAAGATGCGCGCAGTCGACGCAGCGGTTCTCGTTCTCGAAAAGGAAGGCATCTCCTGTGCCTTCGGCGTGCCGGGTGCTGCGATCAACCCGCTCTATTCGGCGCTGAAGGCGAGGGGCAGTATCCGCCACATCCTTGCGCGGCACGTCGAGGCGGCTTCGCATATGGCCGAAGGGTTTACCCGCGCCAGATCGGGCAATATCGGTCTGTGCATCGGCACTTCGGGTCCCGCCGGAACCGACATGATCACCGGCCTCTATTCGGCCGCTGCCGATTCAATTCCCATCCTCTGCATCACCGGGCAGGCGCCGCGGGCGCGTCTCAACAAGGAGGATTTTCAGGCCGTCGACATTGCGGCGATCGCCGCACCCGTCGCCAAATGGGCGGTTACGGTGATGGAACCCTATCTGGTGCCGATGGCGTTGCAGAAAGCGTTTCATCTGATGCGCTCGTCGCGGCCGGGGCCGGTGCTGATCGATTTGCCTGTCGATGTGCAACTGACCGAGATCGAGTTCGACATCGATGCCTACGAGCCGCTGGTGCCGTTCAAGCCGGCAATGTCGCGCGCCCAGGCCGAGAAGGCGTTGACGATGCTGAATGCGGCGGAAAAGCCTGTCATCGTCGCCGGCGGCGGCATCATCAACGCCGATGCGTCCGATCTGCTGATCGAGTTCGCCGAGGTCGCCGGCGTGCCTGTCATTCCGACGCTGATGGGCTGGGGCGCGATCCCCGACGACCACCGCCTGATGGCCGGCATGTGCGGGCTGCAGACCTCGCACCGCTATGGCAATGCCACGATGCTCGAAGCCGATTTCGTTTTCGGCATCGGCAACCGCTGGGCCAACCGCCACACCGGTTCGATCGACGTCTATACCAAGGGCAAGAAATTCATCCACGTCGATATCGAGCCGACGCAGATCGGCCGGGTCTTCGCGCCGGACCTCGGCGTCGTCTCGGACGCCGGTGCGGCGCTTAAGATGCTGCTCGACGTCGCCACCGAGTGGAGGACGGCCGGAAAATTGCGCGACTGGTCGGGCTGGGCCGGCGAATGCCGGCAGCGCAAGAAGACGATGAAGCGCAAGACCCATTTCGACCAGGTGCCGCTGAAGCCGCAGCGCGTCTACGAGGAGATGAACAAGGCGTTCGGCCGCGACACCACCTATGTCACCACGATCGGCCTGTCCCAGATCGCCGGGGCGCAATTCCTGCACGTCTACAAGCCACGCAACTGGATCAATTGCGGCCAGGCCGGCCCGCTCGGCTGGACATTGCCGGCAGCCCTCGGTGTTCGCGCCGCCGATCCGGACCGCACAATTGTGGCATTGTCCGGCGACTATGATTTCCAATTCATGATCGAGGAACTGGCGGCCGGCGCACAGCACAAATTGCCCTACATCCATGTCGTCGTGAACAATGCCTATCTCGGCCTGATCCGCCAGGCGCAGCGCGGCTTTTCGATGGATTTCGAGGTCAGCCTCGCCTTCGAGAACGTCAATCGACAGGGCGATCCAGAGGCGGGCTACGGCGTCGACCACGTCGCCGTTGCCGAGGCGATGGGCTGCAAGGCCGTCAGGGTGCGCCGGCCGGAGGAATTCGCCGGTGCCTTCGAAGAGGCAAAGCGCCTGATGGACGAGCACCAGGTTCCGGTGGTGCTCGAATTCATCCTCGAGCGCGTCACCAACGTTTCGATGGGTACCGAAATCGACAAGATCACCGAATTCGAGGAGCTTGCCGAACGCCATGAAGATGCCCCCACGGCGATCGTCATGCTCGATTAAGCCGCATATGAGGAACTACTGCCATGCCACGGTTCTCAGCCAATCTTTCGATGCTCTTTGGCGAGCATGACTTCCTCGACCGCTTCGATGCCGCCGCCCGCGCCGGCTTCAAGGGCGTCGAGTATATCGGCCCCTACGACCATGCGCCGGATGTCGTCGCGGCCAGGTTGAAGAAGAACGGGCTGACGCAGGTCCTGTTCAACCTGCCTGCCGGCGACTGGGCCAAGGGCGAGCGCGGCATCGCGATCCTGCCCGACCGCGTGCCGGAGTTCCGGCAGGGCATTGCCAAGGTCGTCACCTATGCCCATGCGCTCGGCTGCGAGCAGGTCAACTGCCTCGCCGGCATCGCGCCGCAAGGCGTCGACCGCTCCGTGCTGGAAGACGTCTTCGCCGAAAATCTGGCTTTCGCGGCCGAAAAGCTGGAGCAGGCCGGCATCAGGCTGCTGATCGAGCCGATCAACACCCGCGACATTCCGGGTTTTTTCCTGAATTACTCGGATCAGGCCCTGGCGCTGATCGACCGCGTCGGCTCGAAGAACCTGTTCCTGCAATACGATATCTATCACATGCAGATCATGGAGGGGGATCTCGCCCGTACCATCGAGGCAAACCTCAACCGCATCGCGCATATCCAGCTTGCGGACAATCCCGGCCGTCATGAGCCGGGGACGGGCGAGATCAATTTTCCCTTCCTGTACAACCACATCGACCGCATCGGCTATTCCGGCTGGGTCGGTGCGGAGTACAAGCCCAAGGGCGGAACGGAAACCGGGCTCGGGTGGTTTCGGGACGCGGCCGGGCAGGGCAGCGCGGCGGCGTAGACGCTGCGTATCGCACGTCGCGTTCCTGCGCGCCCCCCTCTGGCCTGCCCTCTTTGCCAAAACTTGGCATCTCCCCCACGAGGGGGGAAATTGGATGTCGCCGCCGCTTTCGCCAATTTTCGAGGTTTAGAAAGTTACAAGCCGACGCCGAAATTGCCGATCTCCCCACCCGTGGGGGAGATGGCCGGCAGGCCAGAGGGGGCGCGAAAGAACTCGGCCTTAACAAGTACGACGGAGAACTAAAAATGGAAATCATCGGCTTCATCGGCCTCGGCATCATGGGCGCGCCGATGGCGGGGCATCTGCTAGACGCCGGTTATCAGGTCGTCGCCAGCGACCACCGCTCGAAACCGCCGGCCGACCTCGTCGCCAAGGGCCTGAAGGTCGTCACCGGCCATGATGCCGTCGCACGTGCCGCCGACATCGTCATCACCATGGTTCCGGATACGCCGCAGGTCGCCGACGTGCTGTTCGCTGAGAATGGCGTCGCGTCAGGCCTCACTAAAGGCAAGCTGGTCATCGACATGAGCTCGATCTCGCCGATCGAGACCAAGGAATTCGCAAAAAAGATCAACGATGTCGGCTGCGACTATCTCGATGCACCGGTGTCGGGCGGCGAGGTCGGCGCCAAGGCGGCGTCGCTGACCATCATGGTCGGCGGTGAGGAAAAAGCCTTCGAACGCGCCAGGCCTATCTTCGAGAAGATAGGCAAGAACATCACTCTGGTCGGACCCAACGGCGTCGGCCAGATCACCAAGGTCGCCAACCAGATCGTCGTTGCGCTGACTATCGAGGCCGTTGCCGAAGCGCTTGTTTTTGCATCGAAAGCCGGCGCCGACCCGGCCAAGGTCCGGCAGGCGCTGCTGGGCGGGCTCGCAAACTCGCGCATCCTGGAAGTGCATGGCGAGCGCATGATTAAGCGCACTTTCGCGCCCGGCTTCCGCATCGAACTCCACCAGAAGGACCTGAATCTCGCCCTTGAAGGCGCGAAAGCGCTCGGCGTCGCCCTGCCCAACACTTCAACGACGCAGCAATTGTTCAACTCGTGCGCGGCGAACGGCGGGGCGAAGGAGGATCATTCAGCGTTGGTCAGGGCGCTGGAGCGGATGGCGGGACACGAGGTTGGGTGAGAGTGAGGTGAATTAGTCTGCAATACCTTCGATGGGCCGACTTCTTTCGACCGCATAGCGTATGAGATCGGCAAAACGCTTCAGAAAATCTTTGGATTCCTCCGACATTCCTTCAGTTCGCACAAGTGCCTCAACTTGCTTGGTCAAGGAAGGTAGGGATTCGATCGGAAGAGTGACGTCCTCATAGAAATCTTCGAATTTCAGTATGAATTCAAACGCGTTTTGGTTTGCGATTGACACGATTTCATGATGCGCAGAGGGACCTACCGATACGCATCGATCGATATGTCCATCTGGATTGAGAACGGCAAAATCCAATGACATGCATTGCGCCCTATTTGCCGCGCGCGAACCACCGCCTCGCCGCATAAAGCGCCACCGCCGCGGCATTCGACACGTTGAGCGAGCGGATGGCACCGGGCATGTCGAGGCGGGCGAGCGTCGTCACCGTTTCGCGCGTTTTCTGGCGCAGGCCTTTTCCCTCGGCGCCGAGCACCAGAGCGATCTTGTCGCCGGCAAAGCTCGTTTCGAGCTCCGCCGGCCCGTCTGAATCCAGGCCGATCGTCTGGAACCCGGCCTTGTGCAGCTGCTCCAGCGCATCGGCGAGGTTCTTCACCTCGATCTGATCGATATGCTCGAGCGCGCCGGAGGCCGATTTCGCCAGAACGCCGGATTCCTGCGGGCTGTGGCGCGCCGTGGTGATCAGTGCACCGGCGCCGAAAGCCACGGCCGAGCGCAGGATCGCACCGACATTGTGCGGATCGGTGATCTGGTCGAGCACCAGCACCAGACTGGTGTCGCCGAGCGCATCGAGGCGTTTCGGTTTCAGCGGCTCGGCCTCGATCAGCACGCCCTGGTGCACGGCATCCGAGCCGGTGACCTTGTCGATGTCCCTGGGTTCGACCAGTTCCGCCTTGAAGGGCAAAGCGCCAAGGTCGGCGATTGCCAGCCGCTCGGCAGCGTTGCGCGTCACCAGCATCTTCTTGATTTTTCGGCGCGGATTGTCGAGTGCGGCCCGCACCGTGTGCAGCCCGTAAAGCCGCACCAGCCCGTCCGCGGCGTTCTCGCCGGCCGGCACCGGCTGGCGCGGCCTGAACGCCGGCGCGCCGCCGCTCTTCTCGTCGCGATGCGCGCGCCGCAGCTTGGCGTAGTGGGTGTCTTTCGGGGTCTTCGATTTGTTATCGTTGCTCATGGCCGGCTTCTATAGCCGTGTCGTCCGGCCATGGATACAGCTGCATAAGCTGCTTGTCGGGCGAGGTGCGAAATTCAGCGCTTTTTGCCGGACTGTTGCGGTTGACAGTTTTGGGCGCTGCCGCCATAAGGCGCTTCGCGGAAGGGCTGCTCAGGCAGCCGCGACGCGTCGATGCCTCGTTGCATGGCTCCGGCGGCAGACTGGAGAGGTGCCCGAGTGGTTAAAGGGGACGGACTGTAAATCCGTTGGCTATGCCTACGTTGGTTCAAATCCAACCCTCTCCACCACTGCCGGCCCGGAAGCCCTGAAACGCAGAGCGAGCGTCGGAGCGGATCCGATGCTTGACTGAAAGGCGCGGGTATAGCTCAGTGGTAGAGCAGCAGCCTTCCAAGCTGAATATGCGGGTTCGATTCCCGCTACCCGCTCCAGATTTCCCCCAAGCCGCGGCGCACCTCGCGCACGATTCCGAAGCAGGCACCGCCAAGCGAAGCGCTTTGCCGATAGTTCAAAGTATTCGTTGCGCGTCCAGACGGACGCGCATCTTAATCTGTGTTATCGTTGTCCCGAACCGCAGGCGGTGTGGGGCGACAGGCGTCAGCTCGCGAATTTGCTGAATATGGACGCGAGTTGGTTCTGCTGCGGCACTTGCCCGTTCGGCGTCAGCTGGTCGACAAGCCCTGGCAAGGCCGCCGACAGTTGCTTGAGCAGGTCCTGTTGGTTCAGACCCGTCCTTTGCGCGATCTCCTGAATGATCTGCGGGCCGAGGGCACTGCCCAGATCGCTGGGGTTGATCGGCTGGTTCTGACCGGTGCCGACCCACGAATTGGCAACGTTGCCGTGGCCGGCGTCCTTCAGTTTGTCGAGCAGTCCGCCCAGACCGCCGAGCAGTCCGCCATCGGCGGATGCGGTTGTATCAGGCGGGACGGGGGCAGGGCTCTGCGCCGCCTCCGGCTGGGCGGAACTTCCACCGCTCAGCATTTTTCCCACCAAAAGTGCGCCGAGCGCGATCATCAGCGGCTTGGCGACGTTGCCGCCGGGAACGGCATTGTCAAACAGTCCCATTGTGGATCTCCATGTCAAATTGCCCGTCCGTCTCCAACAATGACGCATCCATGGCGAATTTCAAGCCGGTTTGAGCTTTCCGTAATCATGATTTTCAAGTTGGCTTGAGCTTTGCTTAATAATGTGGAAGTAATCGGGTGCGGGGAACGGAGAGGAAAAATGTCAATATTAAGCTGGATTATTCTCGGCGTCATCGCCGGCTTCATAGGCAGCAAGATCGTCAATAAAAGCGGGCAAGGCCTGGTGCTCGACATCGTGCTCGGGATTGTCGGCGCCATCGTCGGCGGGCTCATCTTCAGCGCCTTTGGCGCGTCGGGCGTTACCGGGCTCAACATCTATAGCCTGATCGTCGCCGTGGTCGGTGCCGTGGTTGTCCTGTGGGCCTATCATCAGTTCAGCGGCAAGAGGGCACTGTAGAAGCCGTCCGGCAGTTGCGTCGGCATTCGGGTGAATGCCGACCCCCTATCTGATCCTTTTGAGGATTTCGCGGATCAGCGTGTTGAGGCCGGCTTCCAGCCCTCTCACCATGATCGGCCATAATTCCTCGAGCAGTCGCTGCCATGCGGCATCGCGCCCAATCCTCACCGGCAGATTTGGCATCGCGCCCATTGCCGCCGTCACGTCGCGGCGCAGCCGCTCGCCACAGGCGCTTGCGCCGCTGATCGTCGGATCGAAGGGCAGCCGGGTGAAATCCCATTTTCCGCGCTGCTCGATGCCGAGATTGCTCTCGACTTCGGCATGCGACAGCACCGTTTTGGGCGTGACCTTGATGCGGTAGTATTTGCAGAGTTCGGCGACGACGGCGGCCATCGCGCCCCACTGCGCCCTGGTCATCGGATAGCGGCCGGCATCGAACGGCCTTTCCTCCGCCCCGGCCATGCAGCAGAGCGAAACCCCGATCGAGCCGCCGTTGCAGTTGAGCGTGTGCGCGGCATATCCCGGTTTTACCCGGCCTGAATTGAGCGCGATCGAGGGCCGGCCCCTGACCAGGCGGCCATTCCCCTCGACCAGTATGTGATACGCATCCCTGTCGGTATCGCCGGCCGAATGCGAGCCGGCCGTCCAGTGGCAAATGACGCGCCTCATCGCAACATTGGGCAACCAGTCGGGCGGCAATGCCACAGAAATCCCCGCGACATAAGTTCAGTGACGGAGCACAGTATAGTTTCATAGTTTCCTTGGCGGCGGACGCGAAAACGAAACGATAATTTGGTTGAGCGTTTTCTAACGGTCAGCTATTCGCCGGCATCTCCGGCGACCGCGTGTTCTCTGTATTGCGGCAGATCGTCGGTGATCGTGAACCACTTCGCCTTGGAGCCGACGAAGATGTGCTGCGTCGGGCGGATGGTCGGCTCGTCGACCAGGGTTCCCATGGCGACATGCACGAAGGCACCGTCGCGGACCACCGAATAGAGCAACGAGCCGCAGGTCTTGCAGTGCGCGTCATGGCCGGTTTCATCGCCGAAGATCGTGAGATTGTCCTCGCCCTTGGTCAGGCTCAGCCTGTCGCGCTCGATGCCGGCGAATGGCTTGAACGCCGAGCCGGTGGTGCGCCGGCAGTTCGAGCAGTGGCAGTTCGCGGCGTAGACGAACGCGTCCGCCACCGCGTACTGAACGGCGCCGCACAGGCACTTTCCGATAAGCCTGCGGTTGCGTGAATTCTGGTTGTCATCCGGGCTTGCCACGCGCTCCTCCTATTGTGCAGGCCGATTTCAGTTTCAAGCGACGACGGTCAACCGGCGCTTGCGCTCGTCGAGCGAGACGATGGTCAACCCGCTGGCGACCACCAGCAGGATGCCGCAGATGGCCAGCGCATTCGGGAGTTGCCGGAATACCACCACGCCTGAAATCACCGCCCAGACGGTAAAGCAATAGTAGAACGGCGCCACCACGCTGGTCGGCCCGACGCGATAGGCCATGAAGATGAAGAAGTGGCCGAAGATCAGGAACAGTCCGGCGCCGCCCATCAGCAGCAGGTGACGGATTTCAGGCACCACCCACTGCTCGGAAACCAGATGCGCAACGCCGGCGCCCGCGAGCACGACAATCACCGCGGAAATAGCTACAACCATTCCCGGCACGTCGGCGGCGACCTTGCGTCCGGCCAGATCGCGCGCCGCGGACAGGGCGGCATTGCCTAGCGCCAGCAGCGCATAGACCGAAATCCCCTGCATTGTCGGTTGTGCCACCATCACTGCGCCGATAAAGCCGAGCCCGATCAGCGCCAGGCGCAGCCCACCGATCCGTTCGCCAAACAGCATCGAGGAGCCGACCAGCATCAGCAAGGGCGTGATCTGTCCGAGCGCGGTCGAATCGGCGATCTGCATGTTGGCGAGCGCCACCACGTAGCAAAGGATCGCACCCAGTTCGAGCATGTTCCTGCGCAAAACCTTGGCGTCGAGGATCAGCGGGATCTGCTTGCCGTAGCCCAGCATGAACAGCAGCGGAATGCCCCACAATGTTGCCGCAGCGCCGCGCAGGAACAGCACCTCATAGGGCGGCAGTCCCGCGGTTGCGAGCTTCATCATCGTGTCGTTGACGATGTAGGACCCGGTCGAAACGACCATGAACAGCGGGCCTCGTATGGCAGTCGGGATGAAATGCATAGGCCCACGAAATCAGACCGGCGCCAGGGCGGCAATGGGCCAGATCCGGCTGTAAATCCGTCAAAGCCGTCAGCCGCCGCCACAACCATTCCAATTGCCCTTGTTCGTTCCTATATCCGCGCCACATTCTCCGAAACCGGATCACGCGTTCGGGCGGGCGAGCGCGCTCGGCGACAAGGCACTTGTGTTTTTCGGCCTTAGTCGCTAATCGCCCCGCATTCGACTGAACTGAAGGTCCAGGCCGTCCCCAGGCCGTCCAAGGAAAGAGACTATGGCAAAAGGTAAATTCGAGCGCACTAAGCCTCATGTGAACATTGGCACGATTGGTCACGTCGATCATGGCAAGACGTCGCTGACGGCGGCGATCACCAAGTATTTTGGCGAATACAAGCGCTACGACCAGATCGATGCGGCGCCCGAAGAGAAGGCGCGCGGCATCACCATTTCGACGGCGCACGTCGAATACGAGACCGCCAACCGCCACTATGCCCATGTCGACTGCCCCGGCCACGCCGACTATGTGAAGAACATGATCACCGGTGCCGCGCAGATGGACGGCGCGATCCTGGTGGTGTCGGCCGCCGACGGCCCGATGCCGCAGACCCGCGAGCACATCCTGCTCGCCCGCCAGGTCGGCGTGCCCTCGATCGTGGTGTTCTTGAACAAGGTCGACCAGGTCGACGACGCCGAGCTGCTCGAGCTGGTCGAGCTCGAGGTGCGTGAGCTTCTGACCAAGAACGAATTCCCCGGCGACGACATTCCGATCGTCAAGGGTTCGGCGCTTGCCGCCCTTGAAGACAGCGACAAGAAGATCGGCGAGGACGCCATCCGCGAACTGATGGCTGCGGTCGATGCCTACATCCCGACGCCGGTTCGTCCGCTCGACAAGCCGTTCCTGATGCCGATCGAGGACGTGTTCTCGATCTCGGGCCGCGGCACGGTTGTGACCGGCCGCGTCGAGCGCGGCGTCGTCAAGGTCGGCGAGGAGCTGGAGATCGTCGGCATCCGTCCGACCACCAAGACGACCTGCACGGGCGTCGAGATGTTCCGCAAGCTGCTCGACCAGGGCCAGGCCGGCGACAACATCGGCGCGCTGCTGCGCGGTGTCGACCGTGAAGGCGTCGAGCGCGGCCAGGTCCTGGCCAAGCCCGGCACCGTCAAGCCGCACAAGAAGTTCGTTGCCGAAGCCTACATCCTGACCAAGGACGAGGGCGGCCGCCACACGCCGTTCTTCACCAACTACCGTCCGCAGTTCTATTTCCGCACGACGGACGTGACCGGCATCGTGTCGCTGCCGGAAGGCACCGAGATGGTGATGCCGGGCGACAACATCACCGTCGATGTCGAGCTGATCGTGCCGATCGCCATGGAAGAGAAGCTGCGCTTCGCTATCCGTGAAGGCGGCCGCACCGTCGGTGCCGGCATCGTCGTCACCATCAAAGAGTAGTCGCCGGCGCTGCCGGTTGAGATCGGATGCAAAGGGGCGGTCTTCGGGCCGCCCTTTTGATTCTGATATTCTGGCAATGGATTAACCGCATTGCTTCAAATCCTGTTGCAAGCGCCTCTGCCATAACTAGTATAGGTTGCATCGAGGGGGGCTGCCCGAATGGTTCCATGGCGCCGTTTGCATAGTCAGGCATGGTGGTCGCTAGGGCTGATCTGCCTGGTGTCGTTGCTTGCCATGGGCCACGCTGCCTTCGCAGCGGATGCAAAGAAATCCACGCCGGAAAAATCCGCGCCGGATTTCGGCCCGACGATGCGGTTCGTCGTCGTGCGCAGCAGCGCGCCGGGCTGCGAGCCGACCTGTCCGGAATGGATATCGGCGGAAGGCTCGATAGAAGCCGGCACGCCGGCCCTGTTCAAACGCGCGCTGAAAGCGCTTGGCGGCCGAAAGCTGCCGATCGTCGTCGATTCCCCCGGCGGCAATGTCGAAGCGGCGCTGACACTTGGTCGCCTGATCCGCAAGAACAAGCTCGATATCGCCGTCGGCAAAACCCGCTTCGTCGGCTGTCTGCCAGATGTGAAGAACTGCAAGGAAAACGACGGCAAGAGCGCCCGTTATTTTGGCAATGCTTATGCCGATGGCGCCATCTGCAATTCCGCCTGTCCGTTGATGTTTTCCGGCGGCATCCGGCGCGTGGTAGGCGAATGGGCCTTTCTCGGCGTCCATCAGATCACCACGACCTATATCCGGACGAAATTGCTGTACCGCACCACCTACCGCATGGTGAAGGGCAAGAAGAAGATTCTCAGCACCAAGGTCGTCAGCCGGAAGAACGCCGGCAGCTACAAGACCTATGAGATGAACAAGCCGCTGGAGCGGAAGCTGGCGGCCTATCTGAAGGAGATGGGCGTCGGCCTGGGTGTGCTCGAGACCATGAAAAGCACACCGGCCAGCGGTATCCAGCAATTGGCTCCCTACGACATGCTGCAAATGAATCTCGTCACCAGCCGGGATGCCGTCGACCTGCTGACCGCGCCAATCCTATGCACGTCCGATCCGTTGCCGGCGAGTTGCAGGGAGGTGCCGGCGCCGGCGAATATCACGAAGCCGGCCGGCGAAGTGGTGGCGAAAGCCGAGCCTGCACCCGCAGGGCTCGAAACCCCGCGGCCCAAGGAGGTCGCAGACATGCGCTTCGTCCTGGTCCGCGGCAGCAACCCGCTTTGCAATCCAAACTGCCCGGAATGGATCTCGGCCGAAGGCGCGATTGCGCCTCAGACCCCGCAGAAGCTGCGCCAGTTGCTCGCCATGCTTGGCAACCGACGGCTGCCGGTGGTGGTCAGCTCACAAGGAGGCGACCTGTTCAGTGCTCTGGCGGTGGGGCGACTTATCCACGAAAAGAAGCTCGACATCGCTGTCGCCCGCACCGATTTCGTTGGCTGCGACCCGGGAGAGTGGAGTTGCTTGGCTAAAGAGGGCGCCTATGCCGGCCTGACCGTCGATTCGGGAGCGGCATGCGATTCGGCCTGCGCGCTCATGCTTGCCGGCGGCGTCAGACGGTTTGTCGGTCCGCAAGCGCGGCTCGGCATGTACCTGATGGGACAGCAGCAGATAATTAAGACCTATCTCGAGGACATGGCGATTGGTCCCGGTCTGTTCGCCGCGCTCGAGCAGCGCTCGGTCGAGCGCCAGCTCGAACCAGACCTAATGCTGAAGGTTGGACTGACGACGGGGCCGCAATCGGTGGACGCGCTGACGGGCGCCACCATCTGCAAGTCGTCGCCGAAGCCCGACAACTGCCGCGTTCTGCCGTCCGCCAGCGCCGAGGCAGAGACGCCGGCGAAGCTTTAGCGCAACCTTGCACTGGCCATCGAGGCAGGTTGAGCGGCGCTCGATGTTTCCGCTATCGTCCAGCGCGGTTGAAGACCAGCATCGGAGGGATCGCGAATGAGCCAGGATGTCCCGACATTGTTTGAATGGGCAGGCGGCACCGAAGCGCTGAACCGCCTGACCCAAACCTTCTACGACAGCGTCTCTCGGGATCCCATCGTCGGGCCGGTGTTCAAGCACATGTCGCCGGATCATCCCGCTCACGTCGCGGCCTTCATCGGCGAAGTTTTCGGTGGACCGAAAACCTACAGCGAAAAGCATGGCGGCCATCGCGAGATGGTGATGCACCATCTCGGCAAGCATCTGACCGAGGAGCAGCGCCGGCGCTGGATCAACCTTCTCGCCGACGCCGCCGACGAGGTCGGGCTGCCTGACGATCCCGAATTCCGCTCGGCTTTCATGGCCTATGTCGAATGGGGATCGCGGCTGGCCAAGATGAACTCCAACAAGGGCCCGACCTGCGATCCCGAGACCGAACCAATGCCGGCCTGGGATTGGGGGGTGCCGGGCGGCCCATACAAGGCGCCTTCGGGAGACTGACCGGGGCGCAAATCGGTCGAAAAGCCTGCCGCCAGGACCCGATTTGCGGGAAATGGGTGGCGGTGAATGGTTCGGTCCGCCAGGCTGGAACGGTTTGAGGCCGCTGTGGCTGGCGGGGGCCGCGCTGAAAAACCGGAGGCCTGCGATGGGATCGGACAGCAAAGCAAATTCTGACAGCAACCGCGGAATCCGAAATCCGTTTGGCGTCATGGACGTCCCCACTCCCGACGACGAGGAGGTGTCGGCGTTCGCCGCCGGCTTGAAACTGGAGGGAACTCCAAGCGATGAAAATGCCGAGGCATGGGGCACCGACCGCGACCGCGACCGCAACGACACCATCGAAGGCAGCTGGTCCAGCCGATGGAACGGCGGTGCCGATCCCACGATCCCGGGCGATAGCAAGCATAAATGGAAGTCCGGCCGGGGCGAGGTGAAGACGGCGGGAGAGAGGGTTTACCTGCTGTTCGATTGGCATGATGGCGTGCGCAAGGGGCTCATCGATGCGCGGCGCGAGGGTGCGAAAGGGCTGGTTGGAAAATACATCAATCTGACCGACCCGAAAATCGTGCGTCCCTGGGTCGGCTGGATCGTCAGCAATCAACGGATCGACGGGAAATGGCCGGGAGGACGCCTGGACTTTCGAAGATGAAGGCCGGGTAGCGCACGTCGCTCTTTACAGAGCGCGCGGAAGCTTTTAGGAAGCGCCTGCTGCGCCGACATGCGCATACGGGCATAGCTCAGTTGGTAGAGCGGCGGTCTCCAAAACCGCAGGTCGTAGGTTCGAGCCCTGCTGCCCGTGCCATTCTTTGAATGGATACCTAAAAACGATTCTTTTGCAGTGCGGCCTTTGAAAATCGGCTTGTGACTTGCCATATAGTATAAGTTGCGGCATAAGGGCCGCATAGCCGGGACGGGACGACTGGATGGTTCCGAGGCGGCGTTTGGGCATAAAGCGGACACTTGCCACTTGCGTGGATCAAGAATCGGTTTTATGTAGACGAAACAGACACGCGACGCGTGGAGCTGGGAAGCCGGCTTTACGCGTCTGATTTGCATGGGCGAAATGATTGCGCTGATTCGGCGCGAACGCACGCTCAAGCGGCACGTCCCGGCCAGCGGGATCATCCAGGAGGCCCGGCCAACGGGTCTTGCAGACAGAGCGGCATATGGCTTCGAAAACCACAAATCCCTTCACCTTTCTCCAGCAGGTTCGCGCGGAGACCGCCAAGGTCACTTGGCCGTCGCGGCGCGAAACGATGATCTCGACGGTGATGGTTCTTGTGTTCGCGGTCATCGCGATGATCTTTTTCTTTACCGCAGACGTGGCCATGGGCTTTGCGGTCGAAAAAATCCTCGGCCTCGGACAGTAAGTCCGGCGATTACGGAGAAGTCTTGAAATGACCGCGCGGTGGTACATCGTCCACGCCTACTCGAACTTTGAAAAGAAGGTCGCCGAGGACATCGAGAACAAGGCCAAGCAGAAGGGCCTGTCCGCCGACATCGAGCAGATCGTGGTGCCGACCGAGAAGGTCGTCGAGATCCGCCGCGGCCGCAAGGTCGATGCCGAGCGCAAGTTCTTTCCGGGCTATGTGCTGCTGAAAGCCAATCTGACCGACGCCGTGTTCTCGCTCGTCAAGAACACGCCGAAGGTCACCGGTTTCCTGGGCGACTCCAAGCCGGTGCCGATCACCGAAGCCGAGGCCCAGCGTATCCTGAACCAGGTTCAGGAGGGCGTCGAGCGGCCGAAGCCGTCGGTGACGTTCGAGATCGGCGAAGCGATCCGCGTTTCGGATGGACCATTCGCGTCCTTCAACGGTTTCGTCCAGGAAGTGGACGAGGAGCGGGCGCGGCTCAAGGTGGAAGTTTCGATCTTCGGGCGCGCTGTGCCGGTCGATCTGGAATTCGGACAGGTCGAGAAGGGCTGATCCGAAATCCCTGCACCGGTTTCGGCGGCAGGGAAGGCGGCGCGGAGATCGCGCGGCCAAAAACGGGTGGGAGGCGAATGCGGCTTTAGCCGGCTGCGCGGACCGCACCACCAGACTGCAACCGCCGGCAAGACCGGCATGAGAAAAGGCAGGAAGAGAGATGGCTAAGAAAATTGCAGGCCAGCTCAAGCTCCAGGTTTCCGCGGGATCGGCCACGCCGTCGCCCCCGATCGGCCCGGCGCTTGGTCAGCGTGGCATCAACATCATGGAGTTCTGCAAGGCGTTCAACGCGCAGACCCAGGAAATGGAAAAGGGCTCGCCGGTTCCGGTCGTCATCACCTACTACCAGGACAAGTCGTTCACCTTCGTCATGAAGACGCCACCGGTGAGCTATTTCCTGAAGAAGGCCGCCAACCTGAAGTCGGGCTCGAAGGAGCCGGGCAAGGTCAAGGCCGGCACGATCGGCCGCGACAAGGTGCGCGCCATCGCCGAGCGGAAGATGAAGGATCTGAACGCAAACGACGTCGAGGCGGCCATGCGCATGGTCGAGGGCTCCGCCCGCTCGATGGGTCTGGAAGTGGTGGGCTGAGATCATGGCAAAAATTGCAAAGCGTGTATCGAAGACCCGCGAAGGCATCGATCCCAACAAGGCTTACGCTTTGGGTGAGGCGCTGAAGCTGCTCAAGGATCGCTCCTCGGTGAAGTTCGACGAGACGATCGAAGTCGCGATGAACCTCGGCGTCGACCCGCGCCATGCCGACCAGATGGTCCGCGGCGTGGTCAACCTGCCGAACGGCACCGGCCGCAGCGTTCGCGTCGCCGTCTTCGCGCGTGGCGACAAGGCCGAGGAGGCCAAGGCCGCCGGCGCCGACATCGTCGGAGCCGAGGATCTGGTCGACATCGTCCAGAAGGGCACGATCGACTTCGACCGCTGCATCGCCACGCCGGACATGATGCCGCTGGTCGGCCGTCTCGGCAAGGTGCTCGGTCCGCGCGGCATGATGCCGAACCCGAAGGTCGGCACCGTCACCACCGACGTTACCGCCGCCGTCAAGGCATCGAAGGGCGGCGCCGTCGAGTTCCGCGTCGAGAAGGCCGGCATCGTTCACGCCGGCGTCGGCAAGGTCTCGTTCGACGTCAAGGCGCTGGAAGAAAACGTCCGCGCCTTCGCTGACGCGGTGACCAGGGCAAAGCCGGCTGGTGCCAAGGGCAACTACGTCAAGAAGGTGTCGGTCACCTCGACGATGGGCCCGGGCCTCAAGCTCGACGTCTCGACGCTCGCTGCGTCCTGATACGAAACAATTGGATCGGCCGCTAAAACGCTGATCCGTGAAAGAATTCCGGGCCTCCGACCTGTCGGCGGCCCGGTACCGGAAGTCGAAAGGCTTCCGGACATCCTGTCCGAGATTGCAGGCGGCCCCCAAGCCTTAGGTGATGTGGGCCTTAATTCATGTGGGCCTGCATGAGACGGGTGAAGACCGGACAAAGGAGCCACAAGCTCCAATGAAAGGTTCGAACCGTGTTTGCCTTTTGTCTGCGCACCGTCCGGCTTGCCGGCAGGTGTGGCGAAAGGGGGCAGGATCCTCGAGCGTCGTTCGGGAGATCCGTTACTGGATGGCCCGGCCGGCAAAAGGCAACCCGACGCCTGTCCTTCGTAGAGGGCAGGGGTCAACTGGAGATAGGCAGTGGACAGAGCGGAAAAACGCGAACTCGTCACGGGCCTGAATGATGCGTTTTCAAGCGCTGGTTCAGTCGTCGTGGCCCACTACGCCGGTATCACCGTCGCGCAAATGAACGACCTTCGGTCGAAAATGCGCGCCGCCGGTGGCACCGTCAAAGTCGCGAAGAACCGTCTCGCCAAAATCGCTCTTCAGGGCACGGACTCCGCATCGATCATCGAGCTGTTCAAGGGACAGACGCTGATCGCCTATTCGGAGGATCCGATTGCGGCGCCGAAGGTCGCGTCCGATTTCGCCAAGGGAAATGACAAGCTCGTCATTCTCGGCGGCGCAATGGGCACCACCTCGCTCAATGCCGACGGTGTAAAGGCACTCGCCACACTTCCGTCGCTCGATGAGCTGCGCGCCAGGCTGGTTGGCATGATCGCCACGCCGGCAACCCGGATCGCCCAGATCGTCAATGCGCCTGCGGCTTCGGTCGCGCGCGTCATCGGCGCTTACGCCCGGAAGGACGAGGCGGCATGAGGCCGTTCCTCGCTATCACAAACACACGTTCGAACCTTATGAAGGAACATTGCAATGGCTGATCTGGCAAAGATCGTAGACGACCTTTCGAAGCTGACCGTCCTCGAGGCGGCCGAGCTGTCGAAGCTTCTTGAAGAAAAGTGGGGCGTTTCCGCCGCTGCTCCGGTGGCGGTTGCCGCTGCCGGCGGCGCTGCGGCCGCTGCTGCTCCGGTCGACGAAAAGACGGAATTCGACGTCGTTCTCACCGAGGCAGGCGCTCAGAAGATCAACGTCATCAAGGAAGTTCGCGCCATCACCGGTCTTGGCCTCAAGGAAGCCAAGGACCTGGTCGAGGCGGCTCCGAAGCCGGTCAAGGAAGCCGTTTCCAAGGCCGACGCGGACAAGTTCAAGGCCCAGCTGGAAGCAGCCGGCGCCAAGGTCGAACTGAAGTAAGCGTTGAGTACCGGCGGGCGGCGTGGCGCCGCCCGCCACTCCTTTCGCGTCGAAGGGAGGCTGCGTAACGCGAAGAGTGCGAAAACCTCTTTCCTGAGGGCCGCAAACCGGCCTTCAGGAAACGGGTTTTCTCCCGTTTCTGGCCCGCCGCCAATTGACGCCGGGTGAAAAGACAAGAAGCCGCCGACAGGCGGCGGGCAACAAGACAGGGCCGCCAAGGTGGCCCGAGATGCAAGGCGAGCCGCGGCGAGGCTCGTCCCGAGAATTGAGCTAAGGAGCGACGATGGCCCAGACCCAGACTTTCAATGGCCGCAGACGCGTACGCAAGTTTTTCGGAAAGATCCCGGAAGTTGCGGAGATGCCGAACCTGATCGAGGTTCAGAAGGCATCCTATGACCAGTTCCTGATGGTGGAGGAGCCCAAGGGTGGGCGTCCTGACGAGGGACTGCAGGCAGTTTTCAAGTCGGTCTTCCCGATTTCCGATTTTTCCGGCTCCTCGATGCTGGAATTCGTGAAGTATGAGTTCGAGGGACCGAAATTCGACGTTGACGAATGCCGTCAGCGCGACCTGACCTATGCGGCGCCGCTCAAGGTGACGCTGCGCCTCATCGTGTTCGATATCGACGAGGATACCGGCGCCAAGTCGATCAAGGACATCAAGGAGCAGGACGTCTACATGGGCGACATGCCGCTCATGACCTTGAACGGCACCTTCATCGTCAACGGCACCGAGCGCGTCATCGTCTCGCAGATGCACCGTTCGCCGGGCGTCTTCTTCGACCATGACAAGGGCAAGTCGCACTCGTCCGGCAAGCTCCTGTTTGCCGCGCGCGTCATTCCCTATCGCGGTTCGTGGCTCGACATCGAGTTCGATAGCAAGGACGTCGTACATGCCCGCATCGATCGCCGCCGCAAGATTCCGGTGACGTCGCTGCTGATGGCGCTCGGCATGGACGGCGAAGAGATCCTGTCGACCTTCTACAACAAGATCACCTACAAGCGCGCCGGCGACCATTGGCGCATCCCGTTCAACGTCGAGCGTTTCCGCGGCCTCAAGGCCGTTGGTGACCTGGTCGACGCCGACACCGGCGAAGTCGTCGTCGAGGCCGGCAAGAAGATCACCGCCCGCCAGGCCAGGGCGCTTGGCGAAAAGGGTCTCAAGGCGATCAAGGCGACCGACGAGGATCTGCTCGGCAACTACCTTGCCGAGGATATTGTCAACTACGCGACCGGCGAGATCTTCCTCGAAGCCGGTGACGAGATCGACGAAAAGACGCTGAAAGTGCTGCTTGGCACCGGTGAGGATGAGATCAAGGTCCTCGACATCGACCACGTCAACGTCGGCGCCTACATCCGCAACACGCTCAACGTCGACAAGAACGAGAGCCGCCAGGACGCGCTGTTCGACATCTACCGCGTCATGCGCCCCGGCGAGCCGCCGACGCTGGAAACCGCTGAAGCCATGTTCAACTCGCTGTTCTTCGACAGCGAGCGCTATGATCTGTCGGCCGTTGGCCGCGTCAAGATGAACATGCGCCTCGAGCTCAAGGCCGAGGATACCGTGCGCGTGCTGCGCAAGGACGACATCCTGGCCGTGGTCAAGACGCTGGTCGAACTGCGCGACGGCAAGGGCGAGATCGACGACATCGACAATCTCGGCAACCGCCGCGTGCGCTCGGTCGGCGAGCTGATGGAGAACCAGTACCGCGTCGGCCTGCTGCGCATGGAGCGCGCGATCAAGGAACGCATGTCCTCGATCGAGATCGACACGGTGATGCCGCAGGACCTGATCAACGCCAAGCCGGCGGCTGCCGCCGTGCGCGAGTTCTTCGGTTCCTCGCAGCTGTCGCAGTTTATGGATCAGACCAACCCGCTGTCGGAGATCACCCACAAGCGCCGTCTTTCGGCGCTTGGACCGGGCGGTCTGACCCGCGAGCGTGCCGGTTTCGAAGTGCGCGACGTGCACCCGACGCATTACGGCCGCATCTGCCCGATCGAGACGCCGGAAGGCCCGAACATCGGCCTGATCAACTCGCTTGCGACCTTCGCGCGCGTCAACAAATACGGCTTCATCGAGAGCCCGTACCGCAAGATCGTCAACGGCAAGCTGACCAATGAGGTCGTTTACCTCTCGGCTATGGAAGAGGCCAAGCACCACGTCGCGCAGGCCAATGCCGAGCTCGACAAGAATGGTCATTTCGTCGACGAATTCGTCATTTGCCGCAACGCCGGCGAAGTGATGATGGCGCCGCGCGAAAACGTCGATCTGATGGACGTGTCGCCGAAGCAGATGGTGTCGGTGGCCGCGGCCCTGATCCCGTTCCTGGAGAACGATGACGCCAACCGTGCGCTGATGGGCTCGAACATGCAGCGTCAGGCCGTGCCGCTGGTGCGCGCCGAAGCGCCGTTCGTCGGCACCGGCATGGAGCCGATCGTCGCCCGTGATTCGGGCGCCGCCATCGGCGCCCGCCGCGGCGGCATCGTCGACCAGGTGGACGCGACGCGTATCGTCATCCGCGCCACGGAAGATCTCGACCCCGGCAAGTCCGGCGTCGATATCTACCGGCTGATGAAGTTCCAGCGTTCGAACCAGAACACCTGCATCAACCAGCGTCCGCTGGTGCGCATGGGCGACCGGGTCAACAAGGGCGACATCATCGCCGACGGTCCGTCGACCGAGCTCGGCGATCTGGCCCTCGGCCGTAACGTGCTGGTCGCGTTCATGCCGTGGAACGGCTACAACTACGAGGACTCCATCCTCCTGTCCGAGCGCATCGTCGCCGACGACGTCTTCACCTCGATCCATATCGAGGAGTTCGAAGTCATGGCCCGCGACACCAAGCTGGGGCCGGAGGAGATCACGCGCGACATTCCCAACGTCTCGGAAGAAGCGCTGAAGAACCTCGATGAGGCCGGCATCGTCTACATCGGTGCGGAAGTGCAGCCGGGCGACATCCTGGTCGGCAAGATCACGCCGAAGGGCGAAAGCCCGATGACGCCGGAAGAAAAGCTGCTGCGCGCCATCTTCGGTGAAAAGGCCTCGGACGTGCGCGACACCTCGATGCGCATGCCTCCGGGAACCTTCGGCACGGTCGTCGAAGTGCGTGTCTTCAACCGCCACGGCGTCGAGAAGGACGAGCGCGCCATGGCGATCGAGCGCGAGGAGATCGAACGCCTCGCCAAGGACCGCGACGACGAGCAGGCGATCCTCGACCGCAACGTCTATTCGCGTCTTTCCGACGTTCTCGTCGGCAAGGAAGCGATTGCCGGGCCGAAGGGCTTCAAGAAGGGCTCGAAGCTGTCGAAGGACACGCTCGACGAGTATCCGCGTTCGCAGTGGTGGCAGTTTGCCGTGGAGAACGAAAAGCTCCAGAGCGAACTGGAAGCCCTGCGCGGCCAGTACGACGATTCCAAGAAGGCGCTCGAGCAGCGCTTCATGGACAAGGTCGAGAAGGTGCAGCGCGGCGACGAAATGCCTCCGGGCGTCATGAAGATGGTCAAGGTCTTCGTGGCCGTGAAGCGCAAGATGCAGCCCGGCGACAAGATGGCCGGCCGACACGGCAACAAGGGTGTCGTGTCGCGGATCGTTCCGGTCGAGGACATGCCTTTCCTCGAGGACGGCACGCATGCCGACATCGTGCTCAACCCGCTGGGTGTGCCGTCGCGCATGAATGTCGGCCAGATTCTGGAAACGCACCTGGGCTGGGCCTGCGCCGGAATGGGCAGGAAGATCGGCGATCTGATCGATGCGTACAAGACAGCGGGCGACATCAAGCCGCTGCGCAAGACGCTCGAGAGCTTCATGCCGGCCAACGACCGCAACGAGCCGGTCCGCGAATATGACGACGAGAGCATCGTTCGCCTCAGCGAGCAGATGCGCCGCGGCGTCTCCATCGCGACACCGGTGTTCGACGGCGCGCACGAGGCCGACATCAACATCATGCTGGAGCAGGCGGGCCTGCACACCAGCGGTCAGTCGCAGCTCTATGACGGACGCACCGGCGAGCCGTTCGATCGCAAAGTGACGATGGGCTACATATATATGCTCAAGCTTCACCACCTTGTGGACGACAAGATCCACGCGCGTTCGATCGGTCCGTACTCGCTCGTTACCCAGCAGCCGCTGGGCGGCAAGGCGCAGTTCGGTGGCCAGCGCTTCGGCGAGATGGAGGTCTGGGCGCTCGAAGCGTACGGCGCCGCCTACACGCTGCAGGAGATGCTGACGGTGAAGTCGGATGACGTCGCCGGACGCACCAAGGTCTACGAGGCGATCGTCAGAGGCGACGACACCTTCGAGGCCGGCATTCCCGAGAGCTTCAACGTTCTCGTCAAGGAAATGCGGTCTCTCGGCCTCAATGTCGAGTTGGAGAACACCAAGCTCGACGACAACCCGATCCGGCTGCCCGACGCGGCCGAGTAAGCAAGACGTCCGGCCGCGGTCTTCCCGCGACCGGACGCACCAAATTCTCGGCCGATGGCCGATCAAGTCGGCGGGCGTTTGGCCCGCGCTAGATGCAAGGGGTTTTCGAGGACCCCGAAAAGGAGAACGGCATGAACCAAGAGGTCATGAATCTCTTCAATCCCCAGGCGCCTGCGCAGGTGTTCGATTCCATCCGGATCTCGCTTGCCAGCCCTGAGAAGATTCTGTCCTGGTCGTTCGGCGAGATCAAGAAGCCGGAGACCATCAACTACCGCACCTTCAAGCCGGAGCGTGACGGCCTGTTTTGCGCGCGCATTTTTGGCCCGATCAAGGACTATGAGTGCCTGTGCGGCAAGTACAAGCGCATGAAATACAAGGGCGTCATCTGCGAGAAGTGCGGCGTCGAAGTCACGCTGTCGCGCGTCCGCCGCGAACGCATGGGCCATATCGAGCTGGCGGCACCGGTCGCCCACATCTGGTTCCTGAAGTCGCTGCCGTCGCGCATCGGCACGCTGCTCGACATGACGCTGAAGGACATCGAGCGGGTCCTCTACTTCGAGAACTACATCGTTACCGAACCCGGCCTCACCGCGCTGAAGGAGCACCAGCTGCTCAGCGAGGAAGAGTACATGATGGCCGTCGACGAGTATGGCGAGGATTCGTTCACCGCCATGATCGGCGCCGAGGCGATCCACGACCTTCTGGCCGGCATGGACCTCGAGAAGATCGCCGGCGATCTGCGTTCTGAGCTGGCTTCGACCACCTCCGAGCTCAAGCAGAAGAAGTACCTGAAGCGGCTCAAGGTCGTCGAGAACTTCATGGAATCCGGCAACCGTCCGGAATGGATGATCATGAAGGTGGTTCCGGTGATCCCGCCGGACCTGCGTCCGCTTGTCCCGCTGGACGGCGGCCGTTTCGCCACGTCGGATCTGAACGACCTCTATCGCCGCGTCATCAACCGCAACAACCGCTTGAAGCGGCTGATCGAGCTGCGCGCGCCCGGCATCATCGTGCGCAATGAAAAGCGCATGCTGCAGGAAGCCGTCGATGCGCTGTTCGACAACGGCCGCCGCGGCCGCGTCATCACCGGCGCCAACAAGCGTCCGCTGAAGTCGCTGTCCGACATGCTGAAGGGCAAGCAGGGCCGGTTCCGCCAGAACCTGCTCGGCAAGCGCGTCGACTATTCCGGCCGCTCGGTCATCGTCACCGGTCCGGAGCTCAAGCTCCACCAGTGCGGCCTGCCGAAGAAGATGGCGCTCGAACTGTTCAAGCCCTTCATCTACGCCCGTCTCGACGCCAAGGGCTACTCCTCGACCGTCAAGCAGGCGAAGAAGCTGGTCGAGAAGGAGCGTCCGGAGGTCTGGGATATCCTCGACGAGGTCATCCGCGAGCATCCGGTGCTGCTGAACCGCGCACCGACGCTGCACCGCCTCGGTATCCAGGCGTTCGAGCCGATCCTGATCGAAGGCAAGGCGATCCAGCTTCACCCGCTGGTCTGCACGGCCTTCAACGCCGATTTCGACGGCGACCAGATGGCGGTCCACGTGCCGCTGTCGCTGGAAGCGCAGCTCGAAGCCCGCGTGCTGATGATGTCGACCAACAACATCCTGCACCCGGCTTCCGGTGCGCCGATCATCGTGCCGTCGCAGGACATGGTTCTCGGTCTCTACTATCTCTCGATCGTCAATCAGAACGAGCCGGGCGAGGGCATGGTGTTTGCCGACATGGGCGAACTCCAGCACGCGCTCGAGACCAAGGCGGTGACGCTGCATGCCAAGATCAAGGGGCGCTTCCGCACGGTCGACGCCGACGGCAAGGTCGTGTCGAAGATCTACGACACCACGCCTGGCCGCATGATCATCGGCGAGCTGCTGCCGAAGAACCACAACGTGCCCTACGAGACCGCCAACCAGGAGATGACCAAGAAGAACATCTCCAAGATGATCGACACCGTCTACCGCCATTGCGGTCAGAAGGAGACGGTCATTTTCTGCGATCGCATCATGGCTCTCGGCTTCAGCCACGCCTGCCGTGCCGGCATTTCGTTCGGCAAGGACGACATGCTGATCCCGGACGCCAAGATCAAGCTGGTCTCCGACACCGAGGCTTTGGCCAAGGAGTACGAGCAGCAGTACAATGACGGTCTGATCACCCAGGGCGAGAAGTACAACAAGGTCGTCGACGCCTGGGCCAAGTGCTCGGAAAAGGTCGCCGACGAAATGATGGCCCGCATCAAGGCGGTCGAGTTCGAGGACAACGGCCGTCAGAAGCCGATGAACTCGATCTACATGATGTCGCACTCCGGTGCGCGCGGCTCGCCCACCCAGATGCGCCAGCTCGCCGGCATGCGCGGCCTGATGGCCAAGCCTAGCGGTGAAATCATCGAGACGCCGATCATCTCGAACTTCAAGGAAGGCCTCACCGTGCTCGAGTACTTCAACTCGACCCACGGCGCCCGCAAGGGGCTGGCCGACACTGCCTTGAAGACGGCGAACTCGGGTTACCTGACGCGTCGTCTCGTCGACGTGGCGCAGGACTGCATCGTCAACTCGCTCGACTGCGGCACCGACAAGGGCCTCACCATGCAGCCGATCGTCGATGCCGGTCAGGTCGTCGCCTCGGTTGGTCAGCGCGTTCTCGGCCGCACCTCGCTCGACGACATCACCCACCCGGTCACCGGCGAGGTTCTGGTCAAGGCCGGAACGCTGATGGACGAGCGTGACGTGGAACTGATCGAAAAGGCCGGCGTGCAGTCGGTTCGCATCCGTTCGGCGCTGACCTGCGAGGTCAGGGTCGGCGTCTGCGCGGTCTGCTACGGACGCGATCTGGCCCGCGGCACTCCCGTCAACCAGGGCGAGGCTGTCGGCGTTATCGCGGCGCAGTCGATCGGCGAGCCGGGCACTCAGCTCACCATGCGTACCTTCCACATGGGCGGCACGGCGCAGGTGGTGGATTCCTCGTTCCTTGAGGCCTCCTATGAGGGCAAGGTCGAGATCCGCAACCGCAACGTGGTGCGCAACTCCGACGGCCAGCTGATGGTCATGGGCCGCAACATGGCGGTGCTGATCCTCGACGAAGCCGGCAAGGAACGCGCCACGCACCGCGTCACCTACGGTTCGCGCATCTTCGTCGACGATGGCGACAAGGTGAAGCGCGGCCAGCGTATCGCCGAGTGGGATCCTTATACCCGCCCGATCCTCACCGAAATCGAGGGCAGGGTGGCATTCGAGGATCTGGTCGATGGCATTTCCGTTCAGGAAACCGCCGACGAATCGACCGGCATCACCAAGCGCGAGGTCATCGACTGGCGTTCGACGCCACGCGGCAACGACCTCAAGCCGGCGATCGTCGTCCAGGATGCCAAGGGCAAGGTCGGCAAGCTGTCGAAAGGCGGCGACGCCCGCTTCCTGCTCTCGGTCGAGGCCATTCTTTCGGTCGAGCCGGGCGCACAGGTTCGCCCCGGCGACGTGCTGGCGCGTATCCCGATGGAAAGCGCCAAGACCAAGGACATCACCGGCGGTCTGCCGCGTGTGGCCGAACTGTTCGAGGCACGCCGTCCGAAGGATCACGCCATCATCGCCGAGATCGATGGCACGATCCGCTTCGGCCGCGACTACAAGAACAAGCGCCGCATCATCATCGAGCCGCATGACTCGACGCTTGAGCCGGTCGAATACCTGATCCCGAAGGGCAAGCCGTTCCATCTCCAGGACGGCGACGTCATCGAGAAGGGCGACTACATCCTCGACGGCAATCCGGCGCCGCACGACATCCTGGCGATCAAGGGCGTGGAGGCGCTTGCCTCCTACCTCGTCAACGAGATCCAGGAGGTCTACCGACTGCAGGGCGTGTCGATCAACGACAAGCACATCGAGGTGATCGTTCGCCAGATGCTGCAGAAGGTCGAGATCACCACGCAGGGCGATTCGACCTACATTCCGGGCGACCACGTCGACGTGATCGAGCTGGAAGAGGTCAATGAGCGCCTGGTCGAGGAAGGCAAGAAGCCGGCCGAAGGCCAGCCGGTGCTGCTCGGCATCACCAAGGCCTCGCTGCAGACGCCGTCCTTCATCTCCGCCGCTTCCTTCCAGGAGACGACGAGGGTGCTGACCGAAGCTGCGGTTGCCGGCAAGACCGACATGCTGCAGGGTCTGAAGGAAAACGTCATCGTCGGCCGGCTGATCCCGGCCGGTACCGGCGGTACGATGAGCCAGATCCGGCGCATCGCCACCTCGCGCGACGAGTTGATCATCGACGAGCGCCGCAAGGCGTCCGGCGTCGAGGTCGCCGAGCCGATGCTGACCGACATGGTTAACGCGGCGCAGTAAGCGCGCAAGAAAGAGAAGATAGAAAAGGGGCCCAAGTGGCCCCTTTTCGCGTTGTGGTTCCCCAATCGGATCGGAGGAGAACGATGAGCAGGAAGATCTGGGCTTCTGTCGACGACTACATTGTCGAAGCTCTTTTCGAGGCGGATCCCGCCCTCGATGCCGTTCTGGCGGCCAACCATGATCAGGGCCTGCCGCCTATCGACGTTTCCCCGGCACAAGGCAAGCTGCTCTCACTTCTTGCGCGAATGCAGGGAGCGAAGAAGGTACTCGAAATCGGCACGTTGGGCGGTTATTCGACAATCTGGATGGCGCGAGCATTGCCGATGGACGGCAAGGTCGTGACGCTCGAGCTTGATCCGCACCACGCCAGTGTCGCGCGGTCGAACTTTGAACGAGCAGGGGTGTCTGACCGTGTGGAACTGCGAGTCGGACCGGCGCTTCAATCGCTTGCGGCCTTAGGCGCCGAGAATGCCGGGCCGTTCGACTTCATCTTCATCGACGCCGACAAGCCGAACAACCCGCACTATCTGTCCTGGGCCATGCGTCTTTCGAGGCCGGGGACCGTCATCGTCTGCGACAATGTCATCCGTGACGGCGCGGTGGTGAATGAAGATGGTCGCGATGCCAATGTCGAAGGGGCACGCGCGGCGTTCTCGTTCATCGGCAGCGACAAACGTCTGGAAGGCACCGCGATCCAGACTGTTGGCGCCAAGGGCTATGACGGCTTTGCAATAGCGATCGTCAATTGATTTTGTGCGGTGCGCCGACCAGACCTGCGATCCGGCCGGCGCCCACTCGTCAATCGAAAAAAGCTTCCACCACATTGCGCTTGCCCAGCATGAAGGCGTCGGCGACGTGCTGCAGGGGCGCGAGATCGACGTCGGAGGTGCCGGCGCGTACGATATCGGCGAAGCGCTTGTAGAGCATCGGATATTCGGCTTCCGGCTCCTCGTGAACGACGCGGCCATCGATGGCAAGCTTTGAGCCGCCGCCAGAAAGCACCATCGATCCTGCCTCGGTATCGGCCAGGATGTCCCAGCTTTGCGGGCCGGTCTGACGCCAATCGAGTTCCATCGTCACCGGCAGACCGTTCGACGTACGGAAGGCGATATGGGCGGCGATGGGGGCCGCGCGGTTTTCGGGGAAATCGAGTTCTGCCGAGCTGATGAACATCGGCGGCAGGATGTGGGTAGCGATCGACAGCGCGTTGATGCCGGGATCGAACACGCCAAAGCCGCCGGGAGCCCAGATCCATTCCTGATTCGGATGCCAGCGGCGCACGTCTTCTTTCCAGTTGATGGCGGCCGACCTGATCGTTGTCGATCCAAGGAATGCGCGCGCAGCTTCGACAGCCGGCGCATAGCGCGAGTGCCAGCTGGCGAACAGGCAGACGCTGTTCGCTGTCGCCAGCGCCTTCAGGTCTTCGACCTCGCTGACCGTGGCGCCGGGCGGCTTTTCCAGGAAGACATGCTTTTTCGCCGCCAGCGCCAAGCGCGCGGCGTCGTAACGAAACTGCGGCGGCATGCACAGCGACACCGCCTCGAGCTCCGGCACCGACTCGAGCATCGCCTCGATCGTCGGGAAATTCGGGATGTCCTCGACTTTGCCATGGCGGCTGGCTGCAGCAACCAGGCGAAAATCCTGGTCCTTCGCCAGCGCCGGCAGATGCTGGTCACGGACGATCTTCCCCACGCCGACGATGCCGAGCTCGATGGGATTAGAGGACATGGGGGCTCCGCAGGTTAAGTGTGCTTGGTTTTGCCAGAGGTCGCTTCTTAGCAGAGAACTTGTGCCGGGCAAGTCGCCGGGCTTTGTCGCCGGCCCGTGAGATCGACCGCGATTCAGATCTCTTCAGATCGGCACATCGAACGTCACGATCGACACTTCGCCTTCGAGCGCGCCCTGATAGGCGGACAGATGCGGCTCGTCGTCCGGCACGCCGTCCAGGTCGCCGATCTGATCGAGCTCTGCCTCGGCATAACCTTCGGCGGCAAGCGATTCGAGAGCGCGGCGCACCGCCGAATCGTCGTCCGGTGCGACCAGCATCACATGCACGCCTTCCGGCTTGCCGCCTTTGCGCTTCCACACCCGGCCGGTAATAATAGTGACCGGGCGCTCCTCATTGTCATTCACGGGTTCGTACCTCCGGGCGAGGGGGTTTGGGCTGCTCATGCCGCCTTTTCGCACGAAGCACGGCCTGGAAACAGACGCAAGCCGGTCACTTTCTGGCTTCCTCTTGAAAAACGGCGCAAGAAAATTACATGCGCTTTTCGCATGGCTGCCAAGCCTCGGGTTCAGCGCAATATTTGCCGCTCCGGGGTTGACGGACAGTGGCCATACGAGTAGAAGCCGCCCAGTCAGAACCGATGTGAGGCTCTTGCTTCCGAAGCGACACGCTTTGGAGTTTGCCTCAAACAGGGTTCGTTTTACGAGCGAAAAGACATTTCCGGCGTGCACGAAGCGGCTTCCGCTTCCTCTGCCATTTGTTCGGGCAAGACCGCGAGGCGCGGTTTGTGGCCCGAATTTGCGTATGGAAGTGACGCTTTGAGCGGCCCTGACCGGGCGAGATACGGAATTGAGAGACAAGAGGGTTTAATGCCTACCGTCAACCAGCTGATCCGCAAGCCGCGCATTGCGCCGGTGAAGCGCAACAAGGTCCCGGCCATGCAGCAGAACCCGCAGAAGCGGGGCGTCTGCACGCGCGTCTACACCACGACGCCGAAGAAGCCGAACTCGGCGCTGCGCAAGGTGGCCAAGATCCGCCTGACCAATGGTTTTGAAGTGATCGGTTACATCCCCGGCGAAGGCCACAACCTTCAGGAGCACTCGGTGGTGATGATCCGCGGCGGTCGCGTCAAGGATCTTCCGGGCGTCCGTTACCACATCATCCGCGGCGTGCTCGACACGCAAGGCGTGAAGAACCGCAAGCAGCGCCGTTCGAAATACGGCGCCAAGCGTCCGAAGTGACCGAAGCGTAGCCAAGGTCGTTCCGGGCGGCGTCAAGCGACGATCCGGGATCCAGGCCACCGCGTAGAATTGAGGCAGAGAAAAAATGTCCCGTCGTCACAGTGCAGAAAAGCGTGAGATCAATCCGGACCCCAAGTTCGGCGATCTGATCGTCACCAAGTTCATGAACGCCGTCATGTATGACGGCAAGAAGTCGGTTGCCGAGACCATCGTCTACGGCGCGCTCGACCAGGTCCAGTCCAAGACCAAGCAGGAGCCGGTCACCGTCTTCCATCAGGCGCTCGACAATGTCGCGCCGCATGTCGAAGTGCGTTCGCGTCGCGTCGGCGGCGCCACATACCAGGTTCCGGTCGACGTGCGCCCCGAGCGCCGTCAGGCATTGGCCATCCGCTGGCTGATTGCCGCCGCCCGCAACCGCAACGAGACCACTATGGTCGACCGCCTCTCCGGCGAGCTGATGGACGCGGCCAACAACCGCGGCACCGCCGTCAAGAAGCGTGAAGACACCCACAAGATGGCAGAAGCCAACCGCGCTTTCGCGCACTACCGCTGGTAAAGCGCGAACGAGACTGAAGAGGCACCTCCCATGGCCCGCGAATATAAAATCGAAGACTACCGCAATTTCGGTATCATGGCGCATATCGACGCCGGCAAGACGACGACCACCGAGCGCGTCCTCTATTACACGGGCAAGTCGCACAAGATCGGTGAAGTCCACGACGGCGCTGCCACCATGGATTGGATGGAGCAGGAGCAGGAGCGCGGCATCACCATCACGTCGGCCGCGACCACGACCTTCTGGAAGGGTCGCGACGGCAAGATGCACCGCTTCAACATCATCGACACCCCCGGCCACGTCGACTTCACCATTGAAGTCGAGCGTTCGCTGCGCGTGCTCGACGGCGCCATTGCGCTGCTCGATGCCAATGCCGGTGTCGAGCCGCAGACGGAGACCGTCTGGCGCCAGGCCGACAAGTATCGCGTGCCGCGCATGATCTTCTGCAACAAGATGGACAAGATCGGCGCCGACTTCTACCGCTCGGTCGAGATGATCGGATCGCGCCTCGGTGCGCATGCCGTCGTCATGCAGCTGCCGATCGGCGCCGAGACCGAGTTCAAGGGTGTCGTCGACCTCGTCGAGATGAACGCGCTGGTCTGGCGCGACGAGACGCTGGGCGCTGCCTGGGACATCGTCGAGATCCCTGCCGACCTCAAGGCTCGTGCCGAAGAATACCGCGAGAAGATGATCGAGGCCGCCGTCGAAATGGACGAGACGGCGCTCGAGAATTACCTCGAAGGCAAGATGCCGAGCAACGACGAGATCCGTGCGCTCATCCGCAAGGGCACGATCGCGGTGAAGTTCTATCCGATGTTCTGCGGCTCGGCCTTCAAGAACAAGGGCGTGCAGCCGCTGCTCGACGCCGTCGTCGAATATCTGCCGTCGCCGGCCGATGTCCCGGCCATCAAGGGCGTCGACGCCAAGACCGACGCCGAGATCGAGCGTCATGCCGACGACAACGAACCGCTGTCGATGCTTGCCTTCAAGATCATGAACGACCCGTTCGTCGGTTCGCTCACCTTTGCCCGCATCTATTCGGGCAAGCTCACCAAGGGCATCTCGGTCGACAACACCGTGAAGGGCAAGAAAGAGCGCATCGGCCGCATGCTGCAGATGCATGCGAATTCGCGCGCCGACGTCGAAGAGGCGTTTGCCGGCGACATCGTCGCCCTCGCTGGCCTCAAGGACACCACCACCGGCGACACGCTCAGTGATCCGCTGCATCCGGTCATCCTCGAGCGCATGGAATTCCCCGATCCGGTCATCCAGATCGCCATCGAGCCGAAGACCAAGAACGACCAGGAGAAGATGGGTCTCGCCCTTCACCGCCTGGCCGCCGAGGATCCGTCCTTCCGCGTCAAGACTGACGAGGAATCGGGCCAGACGATCATTTCCGGCATGGGCGAGCTTCACCTCGACATCATCGTCGACCGCATGCGCCGCGAGTTCAAGGTCGAGGCCAATGTCGGCGCGCCGCAGGTGGCCTACCGCGAGACGATCACCCGCAAGCACGAGCAGGACTACACGCACAAGAAGCAGACCGGCGGTACCGGCCAGTTCGCCCGCGTCAAGATCCTGTTCGAGCCGAATCCGGAAAGCAGCGAATTCGAGTTCGAAACCAAGATCGTCGGCGGCGCTGTGCCGAAGGAATACATCCCCGGTGTCGAAAAGGGCATCAACAGCGTCATGACCTCGGGCCCGTTCGCCGGCTTCCCGATGATCGGCGTCAAGGCGACGCTGATCGATGGCGCCTACCACGACGTGGACTCGTCGGTTCTGGCCTTCGAAATCGCCGGCCGCGCCTGCTTCCGTGAAGCAGCCCCCAAGCTTGGCGTGCAGTTGCTCGAGCCGATCATGAAGGTCGAAGTGGTGACGCCGGAAGATTATGTCGGCAGCGTAATCGGCGACCTGAACGGCCGTCGCGGCCAGATCCAGGGCCAGGAAGCCCGTGGCGTAGCTGTGGTCATCAACGCGATGGTGCCGCTCGCCAACATGTTCAAATACGTGGACAACCTTCGCTCGATGAGCCAGGGCCGCGCGGCCTACACGATGCAGTTCGACCACTACGAGCCGGTCCCGACCGCGGTCGCCCAGGAAGTCCAGAAGAAATACGCGTAACTCGAAACGAGTTGCATCAGTAACTTAATTCAAGGCCCGCACGGGCTGGCAGGAATGGAGAGATCACATGGCAAAAGGTAAATTCGAGCGCACTAAGCCTCATGTGAACATTGGCACGATTGGTCACGTCGACCATGGCAAGACGTCGCTGACGGCGGCGATCACCAAGTATTTTGGCGAATACAAGCGCTACGACCAGATCGACGCTGCGCCGGAAGAGAAGGCGCGCGGCATCACCATTTCGACGGCGCACGTCGAATACGAGACCGCCAACCGCCACTATGCCCATGTCGACTGCCCCGGCCACGCCGACTATGTGAAGAACATGATCACCGGTGCCGCGCAGATGGACGGCGCGATCCTGGTGGTGTCGGCCGCCGACGGCCCGATGCCGCAGACCCGCGAGCACATCCTTTTGGCCCGCCAGGTCGGCGTGCCCTCGATCGTGGTGTTCTTGAACAAGGTCGACCAGGTCGACGACGCCGAGCTGCTCGAGCTGGTCGAGCTCGAGGTGCGTGAGCTTCTGACCAAGAACGAGTTCCCCGGCGACGACATTCCGATCGTCAAGGGTTCGGCGCTTGCCGCCCTTGAAGACAGCGACAAGAAGATCGGCGAGGACGCCATCCGCGAACTGATGGCTGCGGTCGATGCCTACATCCCGACGCCGGTGCGTCCGCTCGACAAGCCGTTCCTGATGCCGATCGAGGACGTGTTCTCGATCTCGGGCCGTGGCACGGTTGTGACCGGCCGCGTCGAGCGCGGCGTCGTCAAGGTCGGCGAGGAGCTGGAGATCGTCGGCATCCGTCCGACCACCA
>NZ_JAMYMD010000040.1:0-50047 GCF_040318335.1 Mesorhizobium sp. M1182 | reverse complement strand
CATGGCGACCAAGCAGGCCGGCTGCCCAGCGAGAAACGCAAGCACCTTGTCGCGTCGCAGTTGCTTGCGGAAAACAATGGCGCCCTCCGCATCGGCTCCATGCGCCTGAAACACATTCTTCGCTAGGTCTAACCCGATCGTGTTAACTTCCATTGTGGACGCTCCCTCTCTTACGGTGGCTGTCAAACACCACCATTCTGGCACATCGATGCCGTCGAGGGGGCGTCCACCCCATCACTATCGCGACAGTGCCCCCGAGATCCGCATCGAGGGTGTCCGCGATCAAGCCTGCGGCGGCACCTGCGCCGCAGTGGTAGAAACACGAAACTATATGGTCAGGTTTCGAATATACAGGAGGTAAAATAGAAAAACTGTTAGCAATATCGAAATAACCGTCCAAATAGTAAACCAAATTATTCTCGCAATACAACTCTTTCGACGCTGTATCCATCGAGCGAACTTTACCATCAAGTAATCTAGGATGACGTCCAAATGTCGCCTCCAACGGCCATTCGCTTCGGATTTTGGCCTTCGCCCCACTAATTCTAATAAGTCAGTTGGGGCCAAGCCCATTCACTCAACAATATTCCTATCTCTATATCGTGGCGGGACAGCACCCCCTCTGGCGGAGCAACGGAGCAGTCTCACTGCCTTGCAACGGTCAACGCTATTCTCCCCCTCCCGCATCGACCACGAATCCGCCTATAGTGCCCCATGCCGATCCGCCAGCTTTCCGAAACGATGATCAACCAGATCGCCGCCGGCGAAGTCATCGAACGTCCGGCAAGCGTGGTCAAGGAACTGGTCGAGAACGCGCTGGATGCAGGCGCTACCAGAGTCGAGATCGTCACCGCCGGCGGCGGGCTGAACCTGATCCGCGTCAGTGACGACGGCTCGGGCATTCCGGAAAAGGAACTGGCGCTGGCGATTGCGCGCCATTGCACCTCCAAGCTCGCCGACAACATTCACGACATCCGCTCGCTCGGCTTTCGCGGCGAGGCCTTGCCCTCGATCGGCTCGGTGGCACGGCTGTCGATCCGCTCGCGCACCGCGTCCAGTGAAAACGCCGCCGAGATCGGCATCGAGGGCGGCCGCGTCTCCGCGGTCAGGCCGGCGGCGGCCAATCGCGGAACCACGGTCGAGGTGCGCGACCTGTTCTTCGCCACGCCCGCAAGGCTCAAATTCATGAAGGGCGAGCGCGCCGAAAGCTCGGCCATCGGCGACGTGGTCAAGCGCATCGCCATCGCCTTTCCCGCCGTGCGCTTCACCCTGGCCGGCCCGGACCGCTCGACGCTGGAACTGCCGGCGACCGACGACAGCCCGGAAGGCCGGCTGCGCCGGGTGGCGCAGGTGATGGGCGCCGACTTTCCGGACAATGCGATCGCCATCGACGCGACGCGGGACGGCGTGCATCTCGCCGGCCATGTCTCGGTCCCCTCCTTCACCCGCGCCAACGCGCTGCAGCAATACGCTTATGTCAACGGCCGCCCGGTGCGTGACAAACTGATCGCCGGCGCCATTCGCGGCGCCTTCGCCGACGTGCTGCCGCGCGACCGCCATGCCGTCACCGTGCTGTTCCTGGCGCTCGATCCGGCGATCGTCGACGTCAACGTCCATCCGGCCAAGGCAGACGTGCGCTTCCGCGACCCGGGGCTGGTGCGCGGGCTGATCGTCGGCGCCATTCGCGAAGCGCTGGCCAATGCCGGCATCCGCCCCGCCACCACAGGGGCCGCCGGCATGATGGCGGCGTTCCGGCCAGGCGCCGCATCCTATGCGCATGGTGGCCCGGCCAACGGTCACCGCAGCTACGAGGCCGCCTATCGGGCATCGGGCTTTGCCGGGTTCGATCCTGCCCGTTCGCCGCAGCGGCCGCTCAATATGGGCGACGGGTTCGGCGAGGACGAGCAGGCGGCCTTCGACGCCGGGCCGCTGCACAGCGCCGATGCGCGCGCCGGGCAAAACGAAGCGGCGGAAACGCTGCTCGGCACGGCGCTGGGCGCGGCGCGCGCGCAAGTGCACGAGAATTATATCGTCGCCCAGACCAGGGATTCGCTGGTCATCGTCGACCAGCACGCGGCACATGAGCGGCTGGTCTACGAGGCCTTGAAGAACGCCCTCCACTCACGCTCGGTGCCGTCGCAGATGCTGCTGTTGCCCGAGATTGTCGATCTGTCGGAAGAGGATGCCGAGCGGCTTGCCAGGCATTCCGAGACGCTGGCCCGCTTCGGCCTCGGCATCGAGCGCTTCGGCCCCGGTGCCGTCGCGGTGCGCGAGACGCCGTCGATGCTCGGCGAGACCAACGTCCAGCAGCTGGTGCGCGATCTCGCCGACGAGATCGCCGACAACGACACGGTCGACACGCTGAAGGAGCGGCTGGACAGAATAGCCGCGACCATGGCCTGCCACGGCTCGGTACGTTCCGGCCGCCTGCTCAAACCGGAAGAGATGAACGCGCTGCTGCGGCAGATGGAGGCGACGCCGGGCTCCGGCACCTGCAACCATGGCCGCCCGACCTACATCGAGCTCAAGCTGGCGGATATCGAGAGGCTGTTTGGGAGGCGGTGAGAAGGTCGCTCGCGCTGGCGCTGTCTATAACTCGCTAGCAAGGCTGGTTCCACAGGCGGCTTTAATCATCATCTGGGGGTTCGAACTTCTGACGGACAAACTTCCCCTCGATTCTCAAAAACGCACTTCCACAAGGCGCCTCTAAACAAGAGGTAATGAGCGGGTCGTAATTCGCAATTGTATTGACATCGTACAACCCGGAATTGTTGGGGTCGTTGATGTATTCGTCAGATTCATCGCCTGCAAAAAAGCACCATCCGCTATCAACCGGATGATCTGGCGTTTCGCGGTAAAGATAGCCTACTTGCGCGCCATCCACGGTGATGCGGTCGGTCGCAATACAGCTGCCGTAACCAACTGCTATTGGGCGAAACGTCGAACCATCCCTGAAAAACGTCTTAGGCATTCAAAGCTCACTGGTGGCAACCGTACTTCTAGTTAAATCAGCCGCGTACGCCACCAGCAGTCAAGCACTAAAGCTCTCATCTCTTCAAATTCACCACAATGACGCCGCCCAGCGCCAGCGCCCCGCCGATTATGCCGAGCAGCGTCGGCACCTCGCCCAGCCAGAAGAAGCCGATCAGCGTCGCCATCGGCGACACCAGATAGAGGAAGGTCGAGGCACGCGCCGCGGGCAGTCGGGAAAGTGCTGTCGCCCACGCGGCATAGGCGATCAGGCTGGGCACGATGCCGAGAAAGATGACGGCGCCGAGCCCGGCGGTGTCGGCGACCGCCGCCTGTGCCAGACCGCTCGACAGGAACGGCGACAGGCAGAGCGCGCCAAGCACCATATTCGAGGCCGAGATCGTCAGCGGGTGGTGGCTACCAAACAGCGGCTTCTGGACGATGGTGTTGACCGCCGAGCACAGCGCCGAGCCGAGGACAAGCAGCGCACCGCTGTTGAAATGCAGCCCTTGCCCCTCGCCCATGGCGATGATCCCGATACCGGCGAAGGACAGGAATGTGCCGGCCCAGGCCAGGCCCGAGAAGCGTTCGCCGAGCAGCGCCATGGCCATGATGGCGGTGAAGATCGGGCTGACATTGATGATGAAGCCGGCCGCACCGGCCGAAACGGTCAGCTCGCCGAAATTGAGCATCACCGTGTAGAGCGCGACGAAGACGGCACCACCGAAGACAAAGCGCCAGAGTTCATCGAGCCTGGGCAGCGCCGGCCGCTTGACCGCGAGGAAGATCGCCGCCGGAACCGCGGCGATGGCAAAGCGCAGCGCGCCAAGTTCCAGCGGCCCGAAAGCGGCAAGGCCGGCGCGGATCGCCGGAAAGGCGGAGGCCCAGCCGACCACCGTCAGCGCCACCGCGATGGCAGCCGTGGCATCCATGCGCTGTGTCGTATTCAACGTGCCGGTGTAAGCGCTCATCTGGGTGTCCTCGCGATCCAATGCCATGAAGTAGAGAAACGCTATTGCGGGTCGGTTGACAAACGAACAAATCGAGGATCACCTGTGACTATGGATCACAGCTTAGACCCGATGCTGCCGCTCGAAACGCTGCGCGCCTTCGACGCCGCGGCTCGGACCGGCAGCTTTTCGGCGGCGGCCGAGAAGCTCAACATCACTCACGGCGCCGTCAGCCGGCAGATCGCCAAGCTCGAGGGTTGGCTCGGGCTGAAAGTCTTCGATCGCGGCGCCCGCGGCGTCTCGCTGACGGTCGAGGGCAATCGCCTGCATCTGCGCACCACCGAAGCCTTTGCCCTGATCGCCAGCAATTCGGATCGCTGGGTCGAGCCGCGCGGCACGGCGGTGGTGCGGCTGACCTCGATCCCCTCGGTCAGCGGGCTGTGGCTGATGCCGCGCATGGCGGCGCTGGAGAACCACCCGTCCAAGCTGCGTATCGTGCTCGACGTCGACATCCGCCAAGGCGATCTTGCCGACGAGGGCATCGACCTGTCGATCCGCTGCGGGCGCGGTCGCATTCCGGGCCGGATCTCGGTGCAGCTTTTCGAAGAATATGTGTTCCCGGTCGCCTCGCCGGGACTGGCCAGGGAGATCGGTCGCGGAGATCCCGCCCGACTGCTCGAATTTCCGGTGATCAATGATTCCGACGCTTCAGCCTGGCGCGCCTGGTTTGCGGCGCAGGAGATGGACTATCGGCCGCGGCCGCACGACCGCCGTTTCGAGGACTACAACCTCGTGCTCGACGCCGCCGCGCACGGGCTCGGTATTGCGCTGGCACGTCCGCCGTTGACGGTGGACCAATTGAAATCGGGCCGCATCGTCGCCGTAGACGAGCGCAGTGCGCTAAGCCCGATATCTTACTGGCTCGACCGGCCGCTGGGGCGCCCGCGCGCCGCCGCCGCCGAACTCGCCCGGCGCATCGCGGTCCAGGCCGGGCTGCCAGCGGAGAAGATCGAAGAGTTCCTTGAGGTAGAGAGCTAGGAGCGACGGACAAGCGCTGATCTCCCCCCTTGTGGGCCCTTGTGGGGGAGATGCCCGGCAGGGCAGAGAGGGGCGCGAAGGATCGCTAGCTCGCTAACTTTGAGACCAGCCGAGAACAAGCTGAGGACGCAATCGCAATCGATTGAGAGGTCCGCGGGACAGCGCCCCCCTCTGTCCTGCCGGACATCTCCCCCACAAGGGGGGAGATCGGCCGTCATCAACGTCAAGCTTGACCTCGCCGCAATTTGTGGCGATGACATCGTCATGAATTTCGGCACCACCCCATGATGAACCGTTTCGAAGGACCCGGCGGCAAGGAAGCCCGCATCCGCTATCTCGACGGCGACTTCCAGGTGACCAGCCCCGGCGCCTTCGTACGCTGCGCGGTGACCGGCGAGAGCATCCCGCTCGACGAGCTTAAATACTGGAGTGTCGCCAGGCAGGAACCCTATGTGAACGCCGCTGCCTCGCTGCGCCGCGAGATCGAAGCGCATCCGGAACTGCGCCGCCGACGCTAGTCCAGCGCAAATGGAAGCAGCCCCGTTGCGATCCTGCGCCCTCTGCCGCGGCGTCAGGCCGGCAACACCGAAACCTTAGAGGCCATGAAATAAAAAACCCGCCTCACGTTCGAGGGCGGGTCACCGGCGAATCATCACCATAGTTAAATTACTAGCATAGCTGCCGGCACAAAGCAAGAACAAAATACGTTCGACCGGCGGAAAGCTGCAAATTCCAGTCCCGCATTGCCTCGGTGCTCAAGCTTCTGGTCAGCCTTTAAGCCGGCGCTGCCGCCAGGCATCCAGCGTCTCGTCGATGATCCGTTGCGGCACATGGTCGAGCTCGAAGACGGTGTCGATCTCAAGCACATCGAGCCCGTCGAGGAATTCCGGCGGTGCCGCGCCGTGACGCAGGCGGGCAGCGTCCTTGGCGGTGGTAATGAGGCCAAGCCCGGCTTTACGCGCCGTCGCCGCCAATTCGGCAAGTTCGTCCTCCCCATAGAAATGATGGTCAGGAAACGATTTGGTCAGCGCAAGCTCGCCGCCGGCCTCGCTTACCGTGTCGAAAAACCTGTCGGGATGGCCAATGCCGGCGAACGCCAGGAAACGCCTGTCGGCCAGCGTCACCTTGCTGCTCGGGGCAGTGTGCGCCTCGAAGATCGGCCTGCCGGCGCGCGCTGCCTGGCGCACGACCGTGTCGGCCGCGGTGCCCTCGCCCATCTTCAGCAAGGCGCTGGTGAAGACCAATTGGTCGACGATCTTTGCCCGCAGCGGCCCGCCGGGGATGACGCGGCCATTGCCGATGCCATGTCGCGCGTCGACGACGACGAGCGCATAGTCGATGTGGATGCGCGCGCTCTGAAAACCGTCATCCATGATCAGGAAATCGCAGCCGAGCTTCTCCAGCAGAAGCCTGGCGCCGGCGGCCCGGTTCGGCGTCACCGCGACCGGGGCGTGTTCGGCCAGAAGCAGCGGCTCGTCGCCGACATGCTTGGCGGCATCGTGGTGCGGATCGACGATATGCGGCTGCGCGAAGGAGCCGCCATGGCCGCGCGACAGGAAACCCGGATTGAGCTGCATGCGCCTGGCCTGCTCGGCCAGCGCGATCGCCACCGGCGTCTTGCCGGTGCCGCCGACGGTGAAGTTGCCGACGCAGAGCACCGGCGCCTCGACCTTTTCGCGCGGCGCGTGCCGCATGCGGCGACCGGCGACAAGCGCATAGACGGCGGAGAGCGGCGACAGCGCCGTGACCCGCCAGTCCGGCTCTTCCCACCAGAAGGGCGGCGCTTCCGAGGTCACGTCAGCGCCCGTTCGCGCCCTTCAGGCGCGACTTGACGACCAGCGGCTGAATATAGGGCTCGAGCGACCTGAGCGTATGCGCCAGCGCACCGCGCATCTCGTCGACCGTCGCCGCACCCGCCGCCATCATCTCATGGCGGGCCGCCTCGTTGGTCAAAAGGAAATTAACGGCGCCGGCCAGCATATCGCGGTCGCGCACCAGCTTGGCGCCGCCGCTATCGAGCAGGCGCTGATAGGCCTCGCGAAAATTCTGGACGTTGCGGCCGGCAAGCACCGCGGTCTCCAGCATGGCTGGTTCCAGCGGGTTCTGGCCGCCCTCGGAAGTCAGCGAACGGCCGACAAAGGCAATTTCCGTCAGCCTCAGATAAAGCCCCATCTCGCCGATCGTGTCGCCGAGCAGAATATCGGTGTCGGCGGTGATCCTGTCGCCCTTGCTGCGCTGCGCCAGCTTCAGGCCCATGCCGGAAATCTGGGCGGCCAGCTGCCCGGCGCGATCGGGATGGCGCGGCACGATGATCGTTAAAAGCCCGTGGTGGCGCTTGTGCAGCATGGCGTGAACTTCGGCGGCGACCGCCTCTTCGCCGTCATGGGTCGAGATCGCCGCCCAGGTCGGGCGGCCGCCGATCTGGCGTTTCAGCGCCGCCAACGCCCGCTCGTCGGCCGGCGGCGGCGCGGTGTCGACCTTGAGATTGCCGGATACAGTGACCGGCCGGGCGCCGAGCGAAAGGAAGCGCTCGCCATCGAGATCCGACTGGGCGACGACATGGGCGAGATTTTCGAACAATGCTTCGGCAATGTTGGCGCGCTTCTTCCAGGACTTGAAAGAGCGGTCGGACAGCCTGCCGTTGACCAGAACCTGCGGCACGCGGCGGGCGCCGAGTTCCAGGATGGTCATCGGCCAGATCTCCGATTCGGCGATGATCGCTAGGTCCGGCTGCCAATGGTCGAGGAAGCGACTGACCGCCGGCTTGAGGTCGAGCGGCACATATTGGTGGATGATGCGGTCGCCCAGCCGTTCTTTGGCGACCTGCGCCGAGGTGACCGTGCCCGTCGTCAGCACGATGTTGACGCCGTAATCGAGAATGCTCTCGACCAGCGGCACGACGGCGATGGTCTCGCCGACGCTGGCTGCATGGATCCAGATCACCGGGCCTTCGGGGCGCTCGCGTCCAGCGACGCCGTAGCGTTCGCGCCGGCGAATGCGATCCTCCTTGCCTCTGGAAGTGCGCCAGGCGACATAAGGCCCGGCCAACGGGTAGGCGGCGGCCCCCGCGAAACGGTATGCGGTCAGGAAGGCGCGCGCCCAGCGCACACTCATTTCGAACCGTCCACAAGGCGATAGGCCTCGGCGGTCGCGGCATTAAGCGAGGCCGTGACCTCCTGGCGCTTGCGTTCCATTTCGGCGGCGTCGGCGTTGGCCGGCACGAAGACAGGCGTGCCGACGACGATCGAGGAGCGGCCGAAGGGCAGGTTGATCGTCGTCTTGTCCCAGCTGCCCTCGATCACCTTGCGGCGGCTGGTGGCTATCGCGGCAGGCAGGATCGGCCGGCCGGACAGCCGCGCCAGAAGGACGACGCCGAGCCCCGCATCGCGCGGCGTGCCGTGGGGAATATCAGCAATCATGGCGACATTCTTGCCGGTGGCGAGCGACTTTTTGAGGGCGATGAGCGCCTTGGCCCCGCCCTTGTCGAGATGCCTTGCGCTTTCGCGCCCGCCAGAGCCGCGCACCGCCTCGATGCCGAATTTCTCGACCATCAGCGCGTTGAGCTCGGCATCGGCGCTGCGCGATACCATGGCAACCAGCGGCCGTCCCTTGGGATAGTAGGCCGGGGTCAGCAGGTGCTGGCCGTGCCAGAGCGCGATGATGCCAGGCTCGAGCTGCGCATAGGCGCCGCCGGAAAACTTGGCCGATCCGTCGACCATGCGGTTGGTCAAGCGGACAAGGCGGACGAAATACGCAAACAGCGCGGCAAGCGCATTCTTGACGAACCGCGACTGCGCCAGCGGTTCGCGGATCTTGCGCCAGAACGTCTTCGGCTTGCGACGTCTGACCGCCGACCGCGGGGCTGATCGCTTGACCGCTTCATGGTTCATCGATGTCAACCGACAGCCTTGTTTTCGGGGTCGAGGAGGCGGTGCAGGTGAACGACGAAATAGCGCATATGGGCGTTGTCGACGCTAGCTTGCGCCTTGGCCTTCCAGACGGCGTGCGCCGATTGGTAGTCCGGATAGATGCCGACAATATCGAGCGCGTCGAGATCGCGGAATTCGGTGCCGCCCAGCTTCTTGAGTTCGCCGCCGAACACCAGGTGCAAAAGCTGCTTCTTTCCGTCTTCAGCGGCCATGTCGATCCTTCACATATCGTGAGTTTGGGACAGGTCTAGACCAAAGCCGCCGACTTTGGAACTATTGATAGTGGTCAATTGTCAGCCCGGCGATGACGCCGGCGAGCACGGCGAGGAGTTCGCCGCTGCCGGCGGCGAGCGGTCCGTGACGGATCACTTCGCCGGCATAGAGCGGCGCGCGGCCATGCCGATCGAGCAAGGCGCCGCCTGCCTCGCGCAGGATGAGATCGGCCGCGGCGATGTCCCAGTCATGTGCGTTGGCCTTGACGAAGGTGGCATCGAGCTGGCCGCCGGCGATCATCGCCAGCCGGTAGGCGAGCGAAGGAATATAGGGCACGCGCTTCAGCCGTTTGTGCCATTTCGCCGGCATCAGGTCGATCATCGCCTTCGGTCCGGCGATTTCGGCCGTTTCCGCCGGCGGACGCACGCTGATGCGCCTGCCGTTCAGGAATGCGCCCTCGCCCGGCAGCGCCCAATAGATTTCGCCCTTCGCCGGGCAGTCGAGTACGCCGGCAAGCGTTCGGCCGTTCTCGACCACAGCGACGCTGACGCACCATGTGGGCAGGCCCTCGAGGAAGCCGCGCGTGCCGTCGATCGGATCGACGACGAAGGTGCGGCGCGCGACAAGCCTTACCGGGTCGTCGACGGTTTCCTCCGACAGCCAGCCATAATCCGGCCGGGCCGCCAGCAAGGTCTCGCGCAGATATTTGTCGGCGGCGTGATCGGCTTCGCTGACCGGCGAGGTGCCGCCCTTCATCCACACTTGCGGATTGTTGTTGAAGTATTGCATGGCGATGAGCCCCGCCTCGCGGGCGGCATCGCGCAACAGCTGCAGGTCTTCAGTAGCGCCGGCTGAGACGGCCGGGTCAAGCTCCGGCAAGGGTCATTCCTTCGATCAAAAGCGTGGGCGCGGCGGTGCCGAAATTGCGGTCGAGATCGCTCGCCGGAACCATGTTGAGGAACATCGTCTTCAGATTGGAGGCGATGGTCACCTCGGCGACGGGATAGGCCAGCTCGCCATTTTCGATCCAGAAGCCGGAAGCGCCGCGGCTATATTCGCCGGTCACCATGTCGACGCCCTGGCCGAACACTTCGGTGACGTAGAAGCCGGTCTTGAGCGACTTGATCAGCTCTTCCGGCGTATTTTCCCCGGGCTCGATGGCGAGATTGGTCGACGACGGCGAGACCGACGAGCCGCTGCGCGAGCCGCGCCCATTGGTGACGAGGCCGAGTTCCCGAGCCGCCGAAGTCGACAGGAACCAGTGGTTGAGCACGCCCTTGTCAACCATGAACAGTTTTTCGCCCTCGACGCCTTCGCCGTCGAACGGGCGCGAGGCCTGTCCACGGCGCCGGAGCGGCTCGTCGGTGACGGTGATTGCGGCCGAAGCCACCTTCTTGCCCATCATGTCGCGGAGAAAGCTGGTCTTGCGCGCCACCGCGGCGCCATTGATGGCACCGGCAAGGTGGCCGGCAATGCCGCGCGCCACACGCGGATCGAACACCACGTCGACAGGCCCGGTCGCCGCCTTGCGCGCGCCAATGCGGCGTACAGCGCGCTCACCGGCCTTGCGGCCGATGTCTTCCGGCGCGTCGAGATCGGAAAAATGCTGGCGCGAGGAGAATTCGTAGTCGCGCTCCATGCCGGTGCCCTCGCCGGCGATCACGCTGGTCGAGCGAGAAAAACGCGAGGCGACGTAGTGGCCGACGAAGCCGTGCGAGGTGGCGAGCACCAGGCCGCCAAGCCCGGCATTGGCGCCACTGCCGGCCGAATTGGTGACGCCCTTGACGGCAAGCGCCGCCGCTTCGGCGGCAAGCGCTGCTTCCTTCAACTGGTCCGCCGACACCTCGGTGGCGTCGAACAGATCGAGGTCGCGCGGTTTCTTGACCAGCAAGGCCGGGTCGGCGAGGCCCTGATAGGGATCCTCGGGGGACACCTTGGCCATGGCGACCGCGCGCTCGGCCAGCATATTGGGGTCGGATGCCGCTGTTGCCGAAACGCTGGCTACCCGCTTGCCGACGAAGACGCGCAGCGAGACGTCCTCGCTCTCGGACGCCTCTGTGCCTTCGACCTTGCCAAGCCGCACCGACACGCCGGTCGAGCGGCCGCGTACCGCAACGGCATCGGCGGCATCGGCGCCGGCCCGTTTGGCAGCCTCGACCAGGGCCGCGACGCGATCGGTCAGTTTCGCTGCGTCGAGCGTATCGGTCATGCGCATGATCCTGTTATTTCCGGCCGGCTGAAGGGCAGCCGCTGCTGCACCATCTATTGTCCCGATGCCGCTTCTGCAATGGGAGAAGCGGACAATCAGGAGGCATCTAGCCCCAGGTCAGCGCGACCGATCCAGAGATGGTGCGTCCTTCCAGACGCACAAAGGACGGCTTAGATCCGAGGTGGCCGTGACCGAAAGCCGCGACGGCGGCACCGCTGCCGGCGACGAGTCGAAGATGCGGCGTGTGCGAACGTCAGCCTGTAGAGTTGGGATCGGCTGGATCCACCCACGGGCGGCCCAACCGTGTCACCATCGCCGCGTACCCGACGGCACCTGCCGCCCAAAGGAAGATGCCAAGCTCTTTGACAGCGTCTTCGGCGATGTCGACCGCCGAACCCGGGCTAGGAAACAGCTCTCCCAGCTGGTCGATCGCTGCTGACATCGCGAGTAGGAAGCCTGCGGCCACAAATACGATCGAGCCGTCGAATGTCTTCCGTCGCAGCCGAAAGAACCAGAACAATCCGGCGACGGCGTAGGCAATCATCGTAACAATCTCTGGTATCGCGACAAACGGCAGCACGTCCTCATGGATCAACAACAGGTCATCGAGGCCCATGACCAAGGTAAGGCCGCCGAGAAACGTGCAATCCCATCGGTGCGTGAGCAGACCGGCAAACAGGGTCGCCGCGCCGGTGCCGATCCACAGTGAAGCACCTAGGGACGAAATCCACCCCGTATAGAAGCCGACATCCGCGGCTGCAGATGGATCTCGATAGAAGATTGTAGCGTCCAGACCAAGAGTTTGCGCGACGAACAGCGCGGCCAAGAGCATCACAACATTAATCGCCACGGCCGCAAGTATGACCAGGCGCCAGGACATTGTCCATTCGCTGCTATGTTTTGCGTTCAGCGCGTTTTTGTCTGGCATTGTGCCGAAGGCCATTCTGAGTACGACGGCCGATAGCTCCGCGGCGCCGAGAACCCCGCCAGCACTATGCCGGCCCACCATGATCGTGGCAACACACGGAACGGTTGCAGCGTCTCGCACATGACGAGGTCGTCGCGGTGCAGTTCCTGGCCAGCGCCAACCAACGCACCATGCCGCTCGAAATGTTCATCGGCTTGCGCGAAAAGCTCTCCCCGGCAATAGCGCCGCCGCCACGCTGATGATGGGGCTGTCGATAATCCTCCTGGTCGTCGCCAATCTTCTGGCTCGACGGAGCCGGCGGCGGCCTGGACCGACCATCTAATGCTGGCTTTCAAGCCCGGCGAGATCGGCTTGTCCAACCTTCCTCAGGGACCAGCCACCGGCGTCCAGATCACGTCGTCGATCCTGAGCGCGCCGGTGGCGAGCATCACCAGCCGGTCGAAGCCTAGCGCCGCGCCGCTCGCCTGCGGCATGATGGCGAGCGCGGCGAGGAAATCCTCGTCGATCGGGTAGCGTTCGCCATAGACGCGCTGCTTCTCATCCATTTCGGCGGCAAAGCGCCGGCGCTGCTCGGCCGGATCGGTCAATTCGCCAAAGGCGTTGGCGAGCTCGACGCCGCAGCAATAGAGCTCGAAGCGCTCGGCGGTGCGTGGATCGTCGGCGCTCGGCCGGGCCAATGCCGCCTCCGAGATCGGATATCCGAAAAGAATGGTAGCGCGCCCCTGCCCCAGCGCTGGCTCGATTTTTTCGACCATCACCCGGCTAAACAGGTCGGCCCAATTGTCGTCGGGCGCGGTCCGCAATCCGGCCTGGACCAGGGCGGCATGCAACCCCGCGCGGTCGGTGCTGCCATCGGCTGCAACCGTCGCCAGCAGATCGATGCCGGCATGGCGCATGAAGGCTTCGGCGACGCTCAACCGTTCCGGCCCGGCGAACGGATCGGCCTCGCGGCCGCGGAAGCTAAAACGCTTCGCTCCGGCCCGTTCGGCCGCCAGCGCTACGAGCTCGGCGCAATCGCGCATCAGGCTCTCATAGGTCTCGCCGACACGGTACCATTCGAGCATGGTGAACTCAGGATGGTGCAAGGGGCCGCGCTCGCGGTTGCGCCAGACAGCCCCGAGGCTGAAGATGCGCTCCTCGCCGGCGGCAAGCAGCTTCTTGCAGGCGAATTCCGGCGACGTGTGGAGGTAGAGCGGCTGGCGCTGCCCGTCCGGCCCGATCGCCTCGGTGGCAAAGGCCGACAGGTGCGCTTCATTGCCGGGCGAGACCTGCAGGGCCGATGTATCCACCTCGACGAAGTCGCGGCGGGCGAACCAGTCGCGCATCCCGGCGGCAATGGCATTGCGCAGGATTAGCCGCGGCCGGCGGTCGGCGTGGACATGCGGCGTCCACCACGGCGAGGCGGCGGTCATCGGCTTCAGGGGAATTGCACAGAGGGCTGGCGATTGCGGCCAAGATGCGCTAGGCCGCACGCAACGGCCTCTCCAGCCGATTTGCGCCAACAAATTTTATCAGGATGGAAACCCGTGAAGGTCATCGCCAGCTCCTTACGCAAAGGCAACGTCGTCGAAAAGGACGGCAAGCTTTATGTGATCCTCTTTGCCGAAAACATTCATCCTGGCAAGGGTACGCCGGTCACCCAGCTCGACATGCGGCGTATCTCCGACGGGGTAAAGGTTTCCGAGCGTTACCGCACCACCGAGCAGGTCGAGCGCGCCTATGTCGAGGAGCGCGAGCACACGTTCCTCTACCGTGACGGCGAAGGCTTTCACTTCATGAATCCGGAGACTTACGACCAGGTCGCGGTGCCGGAAAGCGTGGTCGGCGACATGGCGCCCTATCTGGTGGAAGGCATGCCGGTGCAGATCTCGCAATACAACAACATCGCCATCTCGCTGGTACTGCCGCAGCGCGCCACTTTCGAGGTGGTCGAGACCGAGCCGGTGACCAAGGGCCAGACGGCGTCCTCGTCCTACAAGCCGGCAACGCTGTCCAACGGCGTGCGTACCCTGGTGCCGCCACACATCAGCGCCGGCACCCGCGTGGTGGTGATGACCGCCGATGGCGCCTATGTCGAGCGCGCGAAAGATTAAGGCGCGAAGTCTGACACGCCTCGCCGAAGGCGTCGCGGCGGCCGGTCATCGTCTACCCGCTTTGTGCCAGGGGCTTTCGAGCATTGGGACGCTGCACGCGGACCGAAGCGTCAACGCCCCTGCCAGTTCCTTCCTATTGCACGACGCCAGCGGGCAATCTCTGAGCCTCGAGCAACGCCGACCGTCCCTTTCGCCAGGTGCCAGGTGGAATGCCGACGAACTTTTTGAAGGCGCGATTGAAGGCGGCTTCCGACTCGTAGCCGACCTCGGCACCCGCTTGCGCGATGCTCATTTCGGGGCGTTCGAGCAAGCGTCCTGCCAGTTGTAGACGCCAGCGAGCAAGATAGTGCATGGGCGAGACCTCGACATAGTGGGTAAAGCGGCTCGCAAACGCCGTGCGCGAGAGCCCTACTTCGCGGGCGAGCCGGTCCAATGTCCATTCCTCCCTGGGGCGAGCGTGGATGAGCCGGAGCGCCTCGCCGACATGTGGATCCCGTAGGCCTGACAGCCAGCCGCGCGAATCGTCGGGGAGGGTCTCGAGATGGCGGCGGATGATCTCGACAAACATCAGCTCGCTCAGCTTGGCGAGGATCGTTTCACAGCCCGCTCGCCCACTGCCACCTTCTGCCAGCGCCAGCCGAAAAAGGTCGATAACCCAGCTGCTTCCATCGGCGGGCTTGCGGGCGCACAGGATGGCCGGCAATGCGGCCAGGAGAGGATTGAAGGGACGTGCATCGCAGCCAAGATACCCGCAAATGAACCGGGTCCGCTCGACTCCGCCGCCACCATGGATCACCGCGAACGGCAGGCTCTCGTCAATCGGCCGATAATACATCGCCATATTGGGCTCGCCCCGTGCCCCGGGCGAGGAGCTCAAGACGTTCGGAACACCACCGGGGAAGACAACGACATCACCGGCGTTCACGAGCACCGGGGGCACCGAATCGTCTCCCAGCGCGGCCCAGCACGAGCCCGACATCACGGCATGAAAAGAAATGATGTGCTCTGCCTCCGGCATGATGGCGGCGGCAATGTCGGCCGTGCCCGGCGACTCGCCGACCCAGGGAGAGCTGGCGTCAACGTCGAAATAGATCGCACCGGTGAGGCGAACGGCTCGGAGCACATCGGAAAGGACATCCATCGCTACACCTCCGGAAACGATCGGCTACTCCCTTTGACAACGAGTTTTTCCGCCAGGCATCTCGAACTATCCGGCAATATGGCCGCCCGAGCAACTATCCATCCGGTCTAATCCTACTCTGAACGATCGGGCAACAGAAATGGACGATGTGACATTTGCGGGAACAGCGGACGGGATTAGCGTTTCATCGGCCGGCCGACAGGTCCAATAACAGGGAGGAATGTCATGAACGATGAAGACATCACCAAATTCGCAGCAAGCCTGCGAGGCGAAGTCATCCGCGCCGGCGACGCCCGCTATGACGAGGCCCGCAAGCTCTACAACGGCATGATCGACAAGCGGCCGCTGATCATCGCCCGCTGTGTCGACGTCGCCGACGTAATCACAGCGGTGAATTTCGGCCGCGACAACAATTTGCTGGTTGCGGTACGTGGCGGCGGCCATAATGGACCAGGATTGGGGAGCTGCGACGACGGTCTGGTGATCGACCTGTCGGCGATGAACGGCGTGCGCGTCGATCCGGATGCCCGCACGGCGCGGGTAGGCCCGGGCTGCACTCAGGGCGACCTCGACCATGCCACCCATGCCTTTGGCCTGGCCGTACCGGCGGGCATCATCTCGACCACCGGGGTCGCCGGACTGACGCTGAGCGGCGGCCATGGCTATCTGACGCGCAAATATGGCCTGACGATCGATAATCTGGTCGAGGCCGATGTCGTGCTTGCCGACGGAAGCTTCGTCACCGCCAGCAAGGAGCGGAACCCCAACCTGTTCTGGGCGCTTCGCGGCGGCGGCGGCAATTTCGGCATCGTCACCAGCTTTGTGTTCAGGCTCCACCGGGTCAGCATGGTCTTTGCGGGGCCGATCGCATGGGATCAGCGCCACGCCCGCACCATCATGCAGCATTATCGCGAGTTCCTGCCGAACGCGCCCGAAGAACTCGGGATCTTTCTCGGGCTCAAGACCGTCCTCTCGAGCGCACCCTTCCCGGAAGAGTTTTGGGGAAAGCGGATGTGTCTGCTGATGTGCTGCTACAACGGCCCGGAGGAAAAGGGCAGAGAGGCGCTGGCCCCGCTGCTCGATGCGCTGCCCGCGCCCTGGTTCAACTGGATGGGAACGATGCCCTATCCCGCGGTGCAGAGCATGTTCGATGGGCTCTACCCGAAGGGAATGCAGTGGTACTGGCGGGGCGATTTCGTCAAGACGCTGTCCGACGAGGCGATCGACGCCCATCTCGAGCAGGCGGCGAAGACGCCGAGCGAGCTATCGCTCATGCATCTCTACCCGATCGATGGTGCGGTCCATCGCGTCGGCAAAGACGAGACACCCTGGAATTACCGTGATGCGACCTGGTCGATGGTCATCGCCGGGATCGATCCGGACCCACAGAAAGCGGGGCCGGTGACGCGCTGGACCAAGGCCTACTGGGAGGCCGTGCATCCGTTCGATCTGGGTGGCGCCTACCTGAACTTCATGATGGATGACGAGGGCGATGCAAGGCTCAAGGCGGCTTATGGTGACAACTATGAGCGCCTGGCTACGCTGAAGAAGAAATACGACCCGAACAACCTCTTCCGGGTGAACCAAAACATTCGACCGGCTGCTTGACGGCGGCCCTCGTCAGACCGGCAAGCGTTCCGGCCGGCCCAGCTAAGGCTCGGCCGGTACGATAGCTTGCCGGTCAGGACGCTCTGATCCAGACCAGCATCTCGCCGGAATCGTGGTGTCCCGGGCGAAATACGGCACGGGTGACTTTTGCTGCCTCGACCGCCGGTGATTTTTCAAACGCCTCTTTCCTGTCAACAGCCGACAGCGTGACGACGCCGCGGGGCACGTTCGAGAGCTGACTACATTTTAAACCAGGCCAGACGACCGCCGAATGGCGTCCAATGAGCCATGCCGGGCTGCCTTTCAGGCTACCCCGCGTTTCTGATCGTGGTGGGCCGCGTACTGTCCATGCACAAGTCCGGACCTGTTTGGCGACACCCCATCATTGACTGGATCGTTCGCACATGATCGACAAAATGACCCGGAAATGACCGAGATACAAAGCTTTCCTTCAGTTGTGCATCAATAAGCCGCGACAATTTTTTAGCAATCTTTAGGCAAATTCTCAGGTTTATCGACAAACAGCAGACAATTCGGCAGCAGACAATTCGGCACAACGGTCTTTACTGGATTTATGTGGATGGCAATGCATCCCTACTTGACACCGGGACAAGCTGAAGAGCTATGCTGAACATCGGTCGCAAGTTTGCGCGGAGGGAATCTGTTCATGGATTTCATCGAGAGTTGGTTTGGTATTTCCCCTGACGGCGGCGACGGATCGACCGAAGCTCTCTACATACTTGCCGTTGTCGCAATATTGGCGCTCGCATTCCACAAGCACATCGTGCAGTTCGCGCGCGGTTTCTTCGCGCGGAAATAGCCCGCGTACCGTTCGAGCCCAGCTTTATTCGTCTGACCAGAGTACAAACGGCACCAGTCGTCTGACACGCCAATTCACTGTTGCCGCGCGAATCCCGTTGTTATCAGAGCGTTGCCCTGCGTTAGCTTCAGAGGGGAAGTCGATGCGAGGAATAGCGGCAATCCTGCGAGCACTGTTCTCCGCCTGGATTCCGGCACTGATCGAGATGGCTCGCCGTTTCTGTCGCCGGTGGCGGCTAGGGGGTGACCGCCGGGTCGACCAGAAAGGGTCCCGGGCGCATTGCGTACCGATCGATCACCCTGCTTTCTGCCGGCCTGACCCGCTGATCTACGATCAGTATTACCTGATCGGCTTTGGTCTCGCGGTCACCTGGGATAATCCCGATATCGAGCTACGCCAGGGGGGTGTGCCCGTTCCCGCCGGCAGGTTGCAGGCGGACACCGACTACGAGGTGCGGGTTCGCGTCTGGAACGCCTCCCCGGATGCCGTCGTCGTCAAGATGCCGGTCCATCTGTCCTATCTGTCGTTTGGCATCGGAACCGTGTCGAATCCGATAGCCACCAGGCCGGTCTCGGTCGGGGTGATCGGATCCGCCAGCCAGCCTGGGTTCGTCTCCTTCGACTGGCATACGCCGCGGCAAGCAGGTCACTATTGCCTGCAAGCTTTGCTCGACCCCGCCGATGACGCCAACTTCGCCAACAATCTCGGGCAAGAAAATACCGATGTCGGACTGGCGCAGTCGCCAGCAACATTTCAATTCGAGTTGCGCAACGCTACCCGTCGGCCGCATCGGTACCGGTTCACCGTCGATGCCTACACCATTCCGCCGCTCGGCCCCTGTCGCGACGACCGGCAGCCAACGGAAGAGACCGCCAAGGCGGAGCAAAAGCGCCGGCTGGCGGCACACTTGCCGTCGGCTCATCCCCTGCCGCCGGGCTGGAAGGTCGAGATTTCGCCTGACCTGCCGTCGCTGGCGCCGGGCGAACAGGTGACGATCACGGCGGTCGCTACGCCGCCGGACGGCTTGACCGGCCGGCAGGCCCTCAATCTGAATGCGTTTGACGAGGGTGACCGCGCCAGCGGCGGCGTCACCTTGACCGTCCTCAGCAGCTTGGAGCCGTGATGGCCACCGACGACAAATCCTGGACCAAGTGCACGACCGCCGACGAGGTGATTTCGGTCAACCAGTACATCAGCGCGGCGATTACCAGCGGCATATTCGCAGCCGTGATGGTCGTGGTGGTGGTCGCGATGGGCGAGCCGTGGTGCATACCGATCGCGCTGGTGGTGACTGAGATTGTGTGGATTCTCGCTTATTGCGACTGGTGGCTCAACAAACGGCTGGTTTGCCTGGGCGAGCCGGTGAGTATCGTCGGCATGGTCATCAGCATCGAGCCGCCGTCGGAAAAGACCTGGCCAGGAAGCCTGGACTCCGACTACAGCCTCAATTTGCTGCTGCCGAACAACCCGGTGGGCGTCTCCCAGGCCGTTGCCGCCGCCAGTGCCCCGTTCGGCTATCTGATGGCCGAAAACGCAATCACCTCCTCGCACGGCTTTCTGTTCACGGGGAACCCGGCGGAGGACAAGGTGACCGGAGTAAAGTCAGAGGCGCTGCATGTGGAGTTCGAAGGGGCATCGATCCATGACCTGCAGACCGTCAACATCCTCGCCCTAGCCGCGGCATTGATTGCGCTGGCGGTATGCATGTCGGGCGTCGGCGCGGTCGTCGCCTACGTATTGGCGCTTCTCGCCTTGCTCGCTTCGCTGCTCGGCGCGGCCTTCAGCAGTTCGGACACCGCCAGTCCGAGCGATGCCGGCCTGCCGAGCATCGAGACCAACAAGGGCGACGGAACCGGAGCGACAATCCTGGGGGTGACCGGCCGGTGGGTCTATGATGCCGGACACATCCACGACAGCTTTCATGAAGGCCACAACGAACTGCATCCGGTCCAGCAGGCCCAGATTCTGGGACGGCCATGGGACGGCGACTGGCCCGACGATATCGACGAAATCGTTCGGGGCTACCAGGACGGCTACGCGCAGTCTCAGGATCCGCTCACCAAGGCGCAACAGGCCCGGCCCGGCTCCCGGTGGTCGGTCCATCCCTATGTTGACGGCTGCAACGACACCGTCCGGCCAGATCAGCCTCCGCACTAAGCCAGTCAGGCTGTTGGACACGATAGTTCGAATCCCGATACCGCGCTGGTGTACTCGGCCCTTGAGAATCCTTCAGCCTTCGGCAACATGGCGGCAAGGCTGAGAGCATGAGGATGAGCAAGGTCATTTCCGCCGCATCACGGCGTTCGCCGCGCAAGACATCGATGGCGCTGACCGAGGCGCTGGTCGCCCGCACCTTGCGTGCGGTCGAGGATGCCGGGCCGACGCCGGGCATGGTCTACATGACCGATGCCGATTACGCGCGCATTCGCGACGAGGTGCTAGCCGGCGCGCCGGGCGGGCCGGTGAAGCTGTTCGCCTATGGCTCGCTTCTGTGGAAGCCGGCCGGCGAGGTCAGGGGTGGCGAACGGGCCGTGGCGACGGGCTGGCACCGTTCGTTCTGTTTTACAGTGCAGCGCTTCAGGGGCACGATCGAGCAGCCCGGCCTGATGATGGCGCTCGACCGCGGCGGCCAATGCCAGGGCATGGTGTTCGAGATCGCCGAGCCGGTGGCGGCCAATCTCGAAACGCTGCTGCGCCGCGAGATGACCATCCTGCCGGCCGTCAACGTGCCGCGCTGGCTGCAGGTCAGGACAGGCGACGGCATGTGCCAAGCGCTTGGTTTCGTTGTCGATCCCGCCAATCCACGCTACGCGGGCAAGCTCGAAAAGCGAGCGATAGCGGCGACCCTGGCCACGGCCGTCGGCCATTGGGGTTCGGGCGCCGAATATCTGTTCGAGACCATTCGCCATCTCGACACCTGCGGCATCCGCGACCGCAATCTCTGGCAGTTGCAGGAACTTGTGGCCGAGGAGATCGGTCGGGCGCTGCGGTCGGGCTTCATTCGTCCCTGAGCCAGACCAGCATCTCGCCGGAATCGCGGTGTCCCAGGCGAAATCGATGTTGTGCAGGTCGACGAGATGTCCCGCGCGCTCGCCGATGGCAGTATCGGGCATCGTGTGTCCTTCCTTCGGTTCTATGCCAGTGTGTTCGCCCATGCGCCGACAAAGGGCGGCAGCATGATGCACGTCTGCTGCTCGACAGCCTCGTTGCGCAGCCGCTCGGCGAGGGTATCGACTTCCACCTCGGCGGCGGTTGCGGTACCGACTGCCTCGGCCATCGGCAACAGGCTGCGCAACGTGCCGGCAATGTAGTCGTAGATCGGCGAGTCGGGTCCGCTGCCGGCGAGGCCGGCGGAGTTCATCCGCGGCGCCGGCAGCCCTGCGCCGGCGAACACCATGGGCAGCCTGCCACCCATGTCGACCTCGAAACCCGCGCGCTCGATCGTGTCGATGATCCAGCCGCGGCATTTGCCGAACAGCGGCGCCTCTGGAAAACTGCGGGTGAGCGGCATCGCCATTTCCTGGACGGCGACGATGCCGCCAGGCCGCAGGAAACCGGCAAGCCTGCGCAGGGTTGCGGCCGGGTCGGGCAGATACATCAGGACAAGCCTGCCGATCACCGCATCGAAGCTCCCGTCGGGCGAGAATGTATCAAGCTCGGCCGTCGTGAAACGTGTCCAGTAACACTGGCCGGATTCAGTGGCGCGCCGCTCGGCAATGTCCACAGCCTCTGCCAAGCGATCGACACCAAGCACGCTTCCCGCCGGTCCGACCAGCCTTCCGGCCAGCAAGGAGACATCGCCTACGCCGCAGCCAATGTCGAGCACGCGCATGCCGGGTCCTATGCCCGCACTGCGCAGGACATGCTCGGTAAGGTCGTGAATGAGCGCTCCCTGCAGCTCCAGGCGCTTGAATTCGCTTTGCGTGTAACCCAACGCATAGGGACGCGGATCCATGGGGCTCTGATCACGGCCGGTCTTCGGCGCATGTTCGGCAAGCAGATTGTACATGTTTGACTCCATGATCGATTTATCCGGGATTTGTGACCGCTGGGCAGCCTGATGACCGCCCGGGGCCCGACCGTCACCATCGGAGATCGGTGCTACAACGTGATTTCCGGAATCGGGAATTGCGTTACGAATGAAACAGGCGCCCGTGCCTGGCGTACCACGCAAGCGGAGAACCACCCTGCGCCCGGCGTTCGGACGCCACTATGATTTCGGCGCCCGCGGAACGAACACGATATGCGGCGTCTTCGGCGGACGACCGGGCGGCACATAGTCCGGAACCGGCGTATCGTCTGCCGGGAGCGAAAGCACATATCGGTGGATGGCGCGCAGGTCGGGCTCGCTCATGGCGCGCAGGTTGAACCATGGCATGGGCGGGCGCGTCTCGATCGTGCGCGCGAACTGTACCCAGTCGTCCTCGTCCATGGTCCGCAAAAATTGGCGAAGATTGGTCGGGTAAGTCGTACCCCAGGGCCCGTTGAAGCCGAGCGAATCGCCGATCAGCCATCGATCCTGCGGAACGTTGCCGGCCTTCTCCAGGTACCCTGGCGTGTGGCAGTCATTGCAGCCGCCGATTTTCACCAGGTATCGACCGTGCTCGATCGAAGCGGTCGCGGACGCCGCGCCGACCTCACCCTGGTTGAGCGTTGCGGCGGTGAATGCTGCGGCCAGGCCAAGGGCGGCAATTGCGATTAGAGCTCTTCGTGTCATCAGCTTCTCCGCTGCTATTTGACGCCGACGATCATCGAGTGAGGCCCGGCGAGATGCTCGCAGCGGACCTCCGCAAAGCCCGCCTCCCGCATCCAGCCCATGCCGTCGGCGCGCGTGTAGTCGAACCCGCCATTGGTGTTGACCAGCATGTTGAGGCTCATCAGCAGACCCGCAGCGTTCTCCCGTCGCTCGTCATCGATGATCTGGTCGTAGACGATGAGCACGCCTTGCTTCGGCAGCGCGGAATGGGCCTTTGCCAGCAGCGCGCGCTTCACCTCCAGGTTCCAGTCGTGCAGGATATGACCCATCACCAGCACGTCGGCGGAAGGCAGCGGCTCGGCAAGGAAGTCGCCGGGATAAAACCGAAGCCGGTCTGCAAGTGCGTGCCGCTCCACATAGGCCTCGAACACCGGCCGCATCGGCGGCAGGTCGAAACCGCCGCCGGTGAGATGCGGATGGGCGCGGCCGATCTCGACCGGAAGCCTGCCTTCGGCTGTGCCGATATCGATGAAGGTACAATAGTCCGCCCAGGGAAAATGCCGGGCGAGCGCCTCCGCCACCTGGAGGCTGCCGCCGGTCATCGCCTGCGCGAACATCTTTACCTTGTCCGGGTCCGAAAACAGCATGTCGAACAGATCTTCGCCGTCCTGGGTGCCGTTTTGCGGTTTGCCCGTCCTGAGCGCGTCGGTGAGCGAGCCCCAGTTCGCGTAAAGCAGCTGACCGGCCCTGGCGAGCATCCCGCCGACATAGGTCGACTTGTTGCGGTCAAGGTAGCGGTCAGTCACGGGCGTGTTGCAGTAGACGTTGCCCTCGCGCTCAAGCATGCGCAGCGCAACCAGCGCGTCGAAGAAATCCTGCGCTGCCCGCTCATGCAGTCCGAGCCGGTTTCTCAGTGTTTCCCCTTCGAGGGGTCCGGCCGCCAACTCCGTGAAAAGGTCAAGTTCGACGGCGCTCAGCAACGTCTTCGATGCCCAGAAGCCGAGGCCGAGTTGCATAAGGCTTTCGGGCGACAGTTCTGCGACGTCATTCGCCTGTTTCGTTACCTCGGTGATGGTTGCGTCCATAAGATTTCTCCTTCCTCAAGAGACCATGACCTTTCCAAAAAGCCGGTTCCCGGTTTTTCGGGATCATGGTCTGGGCGCGGGAGGACCATCGACTGGCCCGGCTACGGGTCGATTTCAGCCAGGTGGGATTTTGGTTACGGTTGTAACGAAGAAATCCGGCCGGCCGTGATCAGCCTGAATGCAGATGGCGGGCAAGACATTGTGCGACGGCGGCCGACAGCAGCGGCTTCTTGATGACTTCGCTTATGCCGGCCGCCGTCAGTTGGCGCGACCGCAGCTGACGGCCGTAACCGGTCATCAGCACGACCGGAAGGTCGGGCCGGATCTTGTGCAACCGGCCGGAGAATTCGATCCCTGTGATGTCGGGCATGACCTCGTCCGTCAGCACCAGGTCGAAGCGTTCCGGATCGGTGCGAAATGCGCTGAGAGCCGCGGGGCTGCGGTCGAACCCGACCGGCTCGTAGCCGAGCGCGGCGAGCATTTCCTCCGCAAGTTGCATCAGCGGCGTGTCGTCGTCGACGACGAGGATCGTCTCGCCGTTGCCATGCTTGACCGGCACCTCGGCGGCGTCGCTCTCGTCCTCGTTCTGGGTTGCTTCGGCGGCCTCGATCTGCGGAAAATAGATCTCGAAGGTCGTGCCTTCGCCGGGCTTGCTGTTCACGTCGACCGCGCCTCTGTGCGCTATGACGATGCCGTGCACCGTCGACAGGCCGAGCCCGGTGCCTTGCCCTGCCGGCTTGGTCGTGAAGAACGGCTCGAAGATACGCTCGAGCGTCGCCTGATCCATGCCGCTGCCGGTGTCCCTGACGGCAAGGCGGAGGTAGCGCCCGGCAGGCAGGTTGCCGTGCGACAGCATCCGCGCCTCGACGAATTCCGTCGTGTCGAGACCGATTTCCAATGCGCCGCGGTTGTTCATCGCCTGCGCCGCGTTGGTGCCGAGGTTCATCACCACCTGCTGAAGCTCGGTCGGATCGCCCATCATCGCCGCATCCGCGGCTGCAAGACGCGTCTGCACTGAAAGCGTGGCGGGGAACGAGGCGCGCAGCAGGTCGATCGCTTCGGCAACCACGGCTTCCGCCCGCAGCGCGTGATGCTGCCGCTCGTGACGACGGCCGAAGGCGAGGATCTGCTCGGTGACGTCCTGCGCCCGCCTGCCGGCCTGCATGATCTGCTGGACGTAGCGCCGCGCGCGCGACTCCTTCAGCAGCACCGCCAGCGCCATCTCGCTGTAACCAAGGACGGCACCGAGGATGTTGTTGAACTCGTGCGCTATGCCGCCGGCGAGCGTCCCGATCGCTTCCAGCCGTTGCGACTGATTGAGCCGCGCCTGCAGTGCCTCACGCTCGCGTTCGTTGTGCTCGCGCACGATGGCATTGGCGAAAATCTCGGCCGCGGTGCGCAGCAGTGCAATGTCGTCGTCGGCCCAATGCTTTTCGTGCGTGACGGTATCGAGAGCCAGAAAACCCAACCGCTCGCCGGCATGCCACATCGGTATGCACAGCCACGATCGAAACTGGTGCGCCTGCAGGGATGCCTTCTCCCGCCCCTCGGGAAGCTCGCCGACGCGGGGAACGTCGATGCAGCCCTGCCGCTCGTGGTCGGCCAGCGTCCAGCGTGAAGCCAGCTCGATCATGTCCTTCGACAGGCGGGCCGGCCTGCTCCCGCCCGGACGGCGATAGAAGTAGCCGCCGGAAGGATCGGCGATGTGGCTGACGAAAATCTGGGCGCCGTCGAGCCCGGCATGTTCGACCAGGCGCGCGAGGCCCTTGCTGATGCCGGCGCGGATGCGGTCACGCGGCAGATTGATGAACTGCGTGGAGATCGAGGCGATCAGGTCCTCGAATTCCAGCCGCTCGCGCAGGATCCGCGCGTTGCGGCGCAGGCGGGCGAACAGGTAGGCGACATAGCCGACGAGGCCCAACGCGGCGACATAAAGCAGCGTCTGGAACAGTTCGGCCCGCGCCGCGGCCCGCCCATGCGCACCGAGATAGACGTCCTGCAGCGCGCGAGCCCGCTCGCTCGTCGGCGCGGTCTGCAGGCGGGCGACGAGATCGTCGACCGCCGGAAGCCTGGTGACGATAAGCCGGCCGTGGGAGACGAGCGAGAGCACATCGCTTGCAGGCACGGCATCGACGGAGGGCCTTGCCAGCCGGTCGAGTGCGGCGGTTACTGCTTTTGCCGCATCCGGCTGGGGATCGCTGATAAACCGCGACATTGCGACCATCAGGGCTCCTATCTCGACCGCTCGAAGGCCGTCACCCTCGCCCGTGAGACGACCGCTCATATAGTTGAAAAAGTTCAGCGAGTTCTGCAGCAGCGCGTTATCGGACTTGAACCTCTCGACGAGCGCTTCCTCGTCGCGGATCGCGGCGATGACTTGGGCGATCAGCTTGTCGATATCCGCCCGTGTTTCGCCGCTTGCTACGTCGCGGGCAGCCGGCAGCGTCTGCGTCGCCTCATCCAGGTTCTCGATCGACCGCACAAGCGGATCGTAGCTGCGCAGCAGTCCCGCGCGTGCCCTTAAAACATCGCGTTGGAGTGCGGCGTTATAGAGGATGACGGTCCTGAGCGCATCGAGCGTGTGTTCGTGACGCGCCGCATCGGGAGCCGTGCCCTGCACCAGGAGGTAGGTCAGGGCGATGAGCAGGCAGGCAACGATCGGCGCCAGGATGCGTAGCGACTTCATTGCTGCAGACGATCGGCTGCGCTGGTCAACGGCCGGCCGCGATACTCGCCCGTCAGTGTCCCGAGGAATTCGACGATGAGATCGGCATCGCGCTGGTCAAGCTCCCGGCCGAGTTGGTTGCGCGCCATGATCTTCACCGCGTCTGCGAGCGATGCCGTGCGGCCATCGTGAAAATACGGCGCCGTCACCGCGACGTTGCGCAGGCTGGGAACGCGGAACACATGGCGGTCGCTCTCGGCGCCGGTAACGGCGAAGCGGCCGAGATCCGCCTTGGTCAGGGTCTTCTGGCGAGCGAAGGGATCCTGGAAGATGCCGAATTTCTGAAACAGATTGCCGCCTACGTTGGCGCCCTGGTGGCAGGCGACGCAGCCATAGGCTTTGAACAGTTGATAGCCGTGCTCTTCGTCGGTCGTGATGGCGTCGCGTTCGCCCTTGAGATAGCGGTCGAAACGGGCATCGGGCGTGATCAGCGACCGTTGAAAGACAACAAGCGCGTCGAGCACGTTTGTCCGGTCGGGAATGGCGCCGTAGACCCTCGCGAACCGCTGCGAATACTCAGCATTCGAGCGAAGCTTGGTCAGCAATTCCTCCCAACTCGTATTCATCAGCCTGTCATCGAGCAGGGCTGCCTCGTTCTGCTCCTCGAACGTGCGGAAATTGCCGCGCCAGTTCAGCCGGAAATCGAGCGCCGCGTTGAAGACGGTCGGCGTGTTGAAATCGAGCGGCTTGCCATCCGCCGCCACGGAACGGGCCAGACCGTCGTCGCCGCTGAGATCGAGCCTGTGACAGGAACTGCAGGCGACGACATCGCCATGCGACAGGCGGGCATCGTTGAACAGGCTCTCGCCAAGCGCGATCTTCGCCCGGTCGGAGGGGCCGCTGGCCGTGATCGGTGCAATCGGCTCGCCCATCGGCGGGGCCGGCTGATTGCTCTGGGCCAACGCAAAAGGTGCCGCTATTGCCAGGCAAAGCGGAACAAAAAGCCCCGCCCGAACCTTACCAATCTGCTGATGTGCCATCGAGCGAGCCTGTGGCAGGGTGTGCGATCACGTAGATCATCGGCGTTCACCAATAAATCGCCGAAAATCGACGTTTAAATAAAGCAACGGCTCGGTCATGAGTTCCATGCTTGCGGACGGTGCGAGATGTCAGCCGAACAAAACATTCGCCACGAACAGCAGTCGAGAGGCAGTATCGAGCAGCCAGCGGCGCCGAAGCATATCCTTGTCGTCGACGACGACCCCGAAATTCGTGATATGCTCACCAATTACCTGGAGAGCCAAAACTTCAGGGTTAGCGCGGTCGCCGACAGCCGGGCCATGTCGCGCGTCCTCAATGAAAAGCCCGTAGACCTGATGATCCTCGACATGCGGCTTGCCGATGAGGACGGGTTCGACATCATGCGGCAACTCGGCAGTCCGCCGGAAGCGCCCATCATCATCATCACCGGCCACAGGTGCGACGAGGTGGATCGCGTCGTCGGCCTGGAACTGGGCGCCGACGACTACATCACCAAGCCCTTCGGCCTCAGGGAGCTGCTGGCGCGCATTCGCGCCGTGCTGCGGCGATCGCGGTCGACGCAGCCGCAGCCGCGCGGCAAGAAACCCATACGCTATCGTTTTGCCGGCTGGGAGCTCGACATGCGGATGCGGCGCCTAAGGTCGGCAGCGGGCGAGGCGACGCCGCTGACCGCCGGCGAGTTCAACCTGCTGGCAGCCTTCCTGAAATCGCCGCAGCAGATCCTGAGCCGCGAGCAGCTTCTCGCTGCCAGCCGCGTGCACGACGAAGAGGTGTTCGACCGCAGCATCGACGTGCAGATATTGCGGCTGCGCCGCAAGCTCGAGGTCAATCCGAGCGAGCCGAAGCTCATTGTTACGGAGCGTGGCGCCGGCTACATATTCGCGACTGCGGTCGAGGTACTTTGAGCCGCTGCCGCGCCCAGCCTACTCCGCGCTTCTCAGCCAGACCAGCATCTCGCCGGGATCGCGGTTGTCCCAGGCAAAGTACGGCACGGCGGTGATTTTCGCGCCCTCGAGCGCCGGCGGTTCGGTGCGGTAGAGCCCCTCTTCCCAGTTTTCGAAAGCCTCCTTTTTGGCAATCGCCGAAAGTGTCACGACGCCGCCCAGAAGGTTCGGCTGCTGATGCGCCTTGATGTCTGCCGTTCGCGGCAAGGCGATGCGGTGCAACTGGCTGGAATTGTCGGTCTCCTCGACGCAATAGATCAGCGGTCCGCGCGCCAGCGCGACGCGGCCGATATCCTGTCGCACCTGCGGGTTGGCGTAGAGGCGGTCGACGGCCATTTCGAGGTCGAGCTCGACGCGGTCGCCCTTGCGCCATTCGCGGCGGATCGCGGCATAGCCGTCGCTGCTGATGGCAGCCAGATCGACATCGGCGCCGTTGACCTTGAGCGCTGCCTTGCGGCACCAGGCCGGCAAGCGCAGGTGCAAAGTGAACTCGGTCGGAGCTTCCGGTTCGACAGAGATCGAGACCGCGCCGTCCCATGGATAATTGCTCGTTTGGGTGAGCTCTATTTGCCGGCCCGCGATATCGAAACGAGCCGTGCCGTTTCCATAGAGATGGACGGCGAGTGCGTCGTCCGAGAGGCCGTAGAAATAGCTGCCGATCGAGGCGACCATGCGCCCGACATTGGGCGGGCAGCACGGGCAGCGGTGCCATTTCCAGCGGTGGTGGGCGCCGCGGCTTTCGAGCGGATTCTCGTAGAAGAACAGCGAGCCGTCGAGCGACAGGCCGGAGATCGAGCCGTTGTAGAGCGCCCGCTCCATGATGTCGGCGTAGCGCGCATTGGGACCCATGCCGAGCATGCGGCTTGCCCAGAACACCAGGCCGACCGAAGCACAGGTTTCGGCATAGGCGGTGTCGTTGGGCAGGTCGTAATCGGCGGTGAAACCCTCATTGTGCGACGACGGCCCGAGGCCGCCGGTGACGTAGAGGTTCTTGGTCATGAGGTCGTCCCACAGCCGGTCGAGCGCCACCCGCAGCGTGTCGTCGCCATATTCGGTGGCGATGTCGGCCATGCCCGAATAGAGGTACATCGCCCGCACCGCATGGCCGACGACTTTGTCCTGTTCGCGCACCGGCTTGTGCGACTGGTTGTATTCGTAAGTCTTGAAATGATAGGCCTTGGGGTCGGCGCCGCGGGCGCGCGCCTCCTCGTCGAAATAATGCGGCTCAAGCCCGCGCTGGTCGATGAAGTATCTGGCTAGCTCCATGTATTTGCGCTCGCCCGTCACCCGCGCCAGCTTGACCAGCGCCAGCTCGATCTCCTCATGGCCGCAATAGCCCTTCTTCTTGCCGGGCTCGGGACCGAACGTCTCGGCAATGTGATCGACATAGCGGCACATGATGTCGAGCAGCTTGCGTTTTCCCGTGGCCTGGTAATAGGCGACCGCGCCTTCGATCAGGTGGCCGGCGCAATAGAGCTCGTGGCAGTCGCGCAGATTGGTCCAGCGCAAGCCCGGCTGGATCCGCTGGTACCAGCTCGACAGATAGCCGTCGGGCTGCTGCAGCTTTCCATACATGTCGATGACGGCATCGATCTTCTTCTCGAGCTCGTCGTTGCGGCGGCGATAGAGCGAATAGGCGGCGGTCTCGATGGTCTTGCCCCAATCGGAGTCCCAGAACATCTGCGTCGTCACCGTCGATCCGGTGAACTCGTTGCCGGCGGTGGCCGCCTCGTCCGGTGAAGGTGAGTGGAACGGAATGACGACGCCGGGCGACGGCCGGTCGGGGTCGATCTGCTCGAGCATGCGCGCCTCGACGCAGCGGTCATAGAGGATGCCGGCGGTCTTTGAGGCGACGGCATCGACGCGGTCGCCCCAGAAGCCGCGCACGTCGACCTGCGGCACCGGCAGCGGGCGGAAGGCGAGTTTCGGCTTGGCGCCCTGACTGGCGGATTGCGATGCGGTCATCAATTTACTCCGGTTCGGTTCGGTTGGTCACTTCACGGCCCCTGCCATCAGGCCGCGGATGTAGAAGCGCTGCAGCAGCAGGAAGAGCACCAGGCACGGCACCATCATGACGGTGACGCCGGCCTGCACGGCGCCCCAGTCGATGGCGCCGAAGCGGCCGGACTGCAGCGCGGTCATCATGATCGGCAGCGTGAATTTCGACTGGTCTGTCATCAGCACCAGCGCCGCCAGAAACTCGTTCCAGGCGCCAAGGAAGGCGAACAGCGCGATGGTGACGATGCCCGGCCAGACCAGCGGCAGCATCACTCTGAGCAGCATGGTGACGTTGTTGGCGCCGTCCATGCGGGCGGCCTCCTCGATCTCGCGCGGCACCGCGTCGAAGGCGTTGCGCATCATGAAGATCGAGAACGGCAGCTGCAGCGTGACGTAGACGCAGACCAGCCCGGTCAGCGTGTTGTGCAGGCCGATTTTTGTCAGCACCAGGAAGATCGGCGTCAGGATCGACTGGAACGGGATCATGATTGTCGACAGGATGACGACGAACAGCAAGTTCTTCAGCGGAAAGCGGAAGCGCGAGAAACCGTAGCCGGCGAGCACGCTGACGATCACCGACAGCACCACGGTCATCACCGAGACGTAGATGCTGTTTTGTGCCGGCAGCCAGAGGCCGTCGCCGAAGGTGTTGAGCGTGGCGTAGTTCTCGAGCGAGATGCCGCTGGTCGGCCACGGCGGCAGCGGCGGCTGGCGCGCTTCCTGCGCCGGCTTGAAGGCCGAAAGCACCGTCCAGACGATCGGTGCCAGGAACAGAATGGACGCGATGATGCCGGTCGAGTGCTCGGCAATCTGCATGGCGATGCGGCGTTTGCGGGTGCGAGCCTGCGCCATCAGTCGACCCCTTCCGGATTGCGCAGCAGCCGCAGCTGGATAAGGCTGAGCGCCACCAGGATGACCAGCAGGACCATCGAAAGTGCTGCGCCATAGCCGAGCTTGAACGACACGAAGGACTGGTTGAAGATCCAGTAGACGGCGGTCAGCGTCTGGTTGCGCGGGCCGCCGCGCAGGATGATGTAGAACTGGTCGAAGGCGAGGATCGAGCCGGCGACCGACAGGATCAGCGCCAGCGCCAGCGTGCGGCGCATCAAGGGCAAGGTAATCGCCCGGAACCGCGCGAATGGCCCTGCCCCGTCGATCATCGCCGCTTCCTGCAGATCCGGCGGGATCGACTGCAGGCCGGTCATCAGGATGATCATGGTGAAGCCCGCCACCTTCCACACGACCATGGCGATGATCGACCAGAAGGCCGGCTGGAAGGTCGCCAGCAGGTTGAATTTCTTCTCGGTCAGGCCAAGCTCGAAGGCGGCCGGGCTGAACAGGCCGGAATCGACATTGAGCAGCCACGACCACAAAAGGCTCGCCGAGGCGAAGCCGATGACCGCCGGCATGAAGAAGGACGTGCGGTAGAAGCCGGTCAGCTGCCGCGGCCTTTCGATAAACAGCGCCAGCGGAAAGGCGACAGCGAAGATCGCGATCGTCACCACCACCGTGTAGTAGCCGGTGAACTTCAGCGCGTTCCAGAAACGGGTGTCGCGCAGGATCGCCCAGTAATTGTCGAGCCCGATGAAGCTATGCGCGCCCATCAGCGGCCAGTTGTGCAGCGACATCCAGGCGGTCATGCAAAGCGGCACGATGAAGAAGACGACGACAAGGGCAACGGCCGGCGCGACATAAAGCAGGCCGATCCACTGCCGGCGGCCGGCGCCGACCAGTTTGTATGCGCGCGCTGGCGCGGCGGTGGTTGCTGTGATGGTGGTCATCGCTGGCCTTCTCCTTCTCCCCTTGTGGGAGAAGGTGGATCGGCGCGAAGCGCCGAGACGGATGAGGGGTGTTGGAAGGAATGCCGTCCGAGCCAAGCTGGAGCACCCCTCATCCGTCGCCTTCGGCGACACCTTCTCCCACAAGGGGAGAAGGGGGAGCCAACGTTGCGACGGCGTACTGTGATGGTGCTCATGCCTGTTGTTCCATTGGCGGGACGTCCCCCTCCCCCTTGAGGGGAGGGTCCGGTCGAAGGCCGGGGGTGGGGTCCTCCGCGAAGCGCGCCGACATCAAAAGAGCGTCGAGCACTGCCGCGATGACCCCACCCGGACCTGCGGTCCGACCTCCCCTCAAGGGGGAGGTTAAGGGGCTGCGGGGTGGGGTCGCCTGCGAAGTGCGCCGACGCTTCTTTCCGTCGAGCACTGCCGCGATGACCCCACCCGGACCTGCGGTCCGACCTCCCCTCGAGGGGGAGGTGGGCGCCGGCGCTACTTCTGCGGCGCCGAATCGATGATCGACTGCATGGTCTCTTGTGCGTTTGATATGGCGCCGTCGACGTCTTCGCCGAAGAAGACCTCGTTCATCATCTGGTTCCACGGACCGTTGGCCGAGTTGATCAGGTCGTTGAACACCACCGAATAGGGCGTGCGGCCCTTGGCCATGGCCTCTGCGGCGACCTTGTAGCGCGGGTCGAGATCCTTCAGCGCCTCATTGGCGATGTCGCCGCGCACCGGCAGGCTGCCGTATTTCGCCAAAATGGTCTGGCCCTCGAGCGAATAGGCGAAGTCGAGGAACTCCTTCACCACCGCGACCTTGGTGGTGCCCTTGGTGACGACGAAATTGTCGCCGCCGGCAAACGACGACCAGCCGCCGTCCTTGCCGGGCAGGAAGGTGATGCCGTAGTCGATGTCGGGATATTGCGTGTTCAGCGCGCCGATGGCGAAGGCGCCGGACGGCGAGATGCCGATATTGCCGGTGGCGAAGGCGGCAAAGAAGTTGGAGCCGGTGTCGGTCTGCGCGCCTGAAGGCACCAGGTCCTTCTTGACCATCGAACGGTAGAGGTCGATGGCGCCGCGCATCTGCGGGGTGTCCAGCGTCGCCTTGGAGCCGTCCTCCGTCAGGATATCGCCGCCCGAGGCCCAGATCAGCGGCGTGAAGGTGAAGATGTTGCAGCCGCCGCAATTGCCGGAGAAATAGAAGCCCTTGATATCGCCGCCGAGCGCGTTGACCTTTTCCGCGTCGGCTTCGATCTCGGCCCAGTTGGTCGGGCCCTTTTCCGGGTCGAGGCCGGCCTGCTTGAACAGCTTCTTGTTCCAGATCAGCACCGAGGAATCCGCCGAGAACGGCAGCCCGTAGATGCGGCCCTTATAGGTGCCGGTCTTGACATGCGCCGGCGACAGGCTGGCGAAATAAGGCAGCGATTTCGCCCAGTCGGTGATGTCCTCCAGCTGGCCGGCGGCGGCGAAGGACGGCGTGTAGATCAGGTCGAGCGACAGCGCATCGGGTGCCGTGCCGCCGGCAGCGGCCGCGCCGTATTTCGGGATGATTTCGGCATTGGGGATGATGTCGAGCTTGATCTGGTTCTGATGCCCCTTGTTGAAGGCATCGACGATGCGCGGCATGAAGTTCGAGCCGTCGGCGCGCACCCAGATGTTGGCGGTGTCGGCGGCGGCCGAGCCGACTGTTGCCAGCGTGCCCAAAATGCTCGCGGCGATGGCGAGCCCGGTAATGGTGGTTCTCATGCTTCTCCTCCACATGGTTTTAATTTAGCGTTTTAATTTAGCCGCGCCCCCAAGCGGGTGACTATCGACACGGCCCGTTTCGTTCAGCCGTCCGGCGGACGGCCGCATGACTGACGCACCACCAGCCGGCACGGCAGTTTTCTGATGCCCGGCAAAGCGGGTTCCCCGCCGACGAGCGAAAGCAAGGCAAGGCCGGCCTCGCGGCCAAGTGCTGCGAGATTCATGTCGACTGAGGTCAGCGGCGGGCGGGTCGCCTCGGCGACGATCTGCCAATTGTCGAAACCGATGACGCCGACCGCGTCCGGCACGCCGATACCGCGCTCGCGCAAAGCGTCGATGACGCCGCGCGCGATCTGGTCGTTGCCGCAAAACACCGCATCGGGTTTTTCGCGCGTGCCGTCGAAACCCTCACCGTCGAACAGCTTCTTGACCGCCTCATGCCCCCAGGCCTCCGACCACGGGCCGAGCAGCGGCTCCATGACCGGCAGGCCGTTCTCGGCCAGCACCGCGCGATAGGCCTGCGCCCGCGCATGCACCACGGCAAAGCTCGCCGGACCGCTGACATGGGCGATGCGCCGCCGCCCGAGCCGGCAAAAGTGCTCGACCGCCAGCCGCGCCCCGCCGGCATCGTCGGACACGAAAGCGATGGCGCCGGGATCGGGCTCGGTAAAAGCGTAGATCGCCGGAATGCCGAGATTGGCAAGGTCGACCGGCAGATGGCGGTCGATGCGCTTGCCGGTGGCGATGATGCCGTCGACGCGCTTGTCGAGCATGGCATCGACATGCAGCTGGGCCAGGCGCGGGTCGTCCTCGACATTACACAAAAACACCGAGACGCCGGCATCGACCAGCGCGTCGGAAACGCCGGCCATCAGCGGCAGCGAAAACCGGCCATAGGTGTCGTTGGTCAACAGCCCGACGGTAAAGGAGCGGCGCCGCAACAGGCTCTGCGCCAGGCTGTTCGGGCGAAAGCCAAGCCGCTGCGCCGTCTCGCGAATACGGGTCCGCGTCTCGGCCGTCATCCGCCCCTGCCCGTTCAGCGCCTTTGACGCCGTGGCAACGCTGACGCCGGCGAGTGCCGCCACCTCGCGGAGGGTGACGGGCTGCTTGACAGGCGTTGGCTGCGCATCGGACGCCATGATTTGAATATCGATCCTCCCATTTGAGAAAAGCTTTTCTCTTATCGTCCTGCGAAGCGCTGAATGGTGAAGTCAGCGGATGCCGGCAGAGTTGGGAAAAGGTTTTCTCAAAAGGAAGATTAGGGGAAGGATGCAAGGATGGCAAGAGGGAATGGCCTGGTTACAGGCATGTTCGGCAGTCAAGTACGACTCGCTGCCCTGGGTCCAGGATCTGCCATGGCGGCCCGAAGGAAAGAGGGCGAGCAGCTTTGGCGTGCATTGCCGTTCAGCTGGCACCGCGATGGAATGATCGCGGTGCCCGTAGTCTCCCCGCACGGCTAGCAGTTCTCAGTCTGTGGATCGCACGCCTTGTTTTTCTGTTTCTGTGGCTTGGGCTTGACCGCCTGCTCGGGCTCGGCCTGCTGTTGCTCGGCCGCTGGCTGCTCCTTGGCCTTCCGCTTCTCAGGCTTGGCAGCCTGCTCCGGCTCAGCCTGCTGCTGCTCGGCAGCGGGCTGCTTCTTGGCCTTCCGCTTCTCAGGCTTGGCCGTCTGTTCGGGCTCGGCCTGCTGCTGCTCGGCGGCGGGCTGCTTCTTGATCTTCGGTTTCTTAGGCTTGGCCGCCTGTTCCGGCTCGGCCTGCTGCTGCTCGGCGGCGGGCTGCTTCTTGGTCTTCGGCTTCTCAGGCTTGGCCGTCTGTTCCGGCTCGGCCTGCTGCTGCTTGGCGGCGGGCTGCTCCCCGGCCTTCGGCTTCACAGGCTTGGCCGCCTTGCCGGGCTCGGCCTGCTGCTGCTCGGTGGCCGGCTGCTCCTTGGCCTTCGGCTTCTCAGGCTTGGCGCTTTCTTCGGGCTTGGCCTGCTCGGTCGTTGCAGCGCCTTCGGTCGGCTTCGATTTCCGGCCAGCCTGAACCTGCTTCACCTCCTCGATGTCTTTGAGCTTAGCTGGTTTGGCCTTAGGGTCGGCTTTCACCTCGCCCTCGAAGACAGCGACCCTATCGTTTTCCAGTTTGCCGGACTTCTCGGGCGCGTCGGTCTTGCTGACCTTGACAGCAGTCACCTTCTGGTTCGTCTCCTTTTCGATCACATCGACATCAATGACTTTGTTGATCACCAAATTGTTCTGGATCGTCACGTCGCCGGCCGGTTCGGCCGCCTCGACAATGCGCACAAACTCCGGCTCATCACGAATAACGACCACAGAAATGTCCGCGGCAAGGAATTCGCGGGTGGGGACCACAACCCAGTAATAATCCGGCGTCGTGTCGAAGATCACCTCGATTGAAATCAAATCCGGATCGCGGCGGGGCGGCAGCGGCGCCCAAATGATGTGCTCTCTGTCACGACGCCAACTCACCCATGCTGGCGCCCAGCGAGTGCCCGGAACCCAGTACCAGCCGATATCGTCGGCATAGCCCCACCGGCCGTAATGGTACGTCGCCCAGCCGAACGGCTCGTCGGACACCCAGAGCCAGCCATACTGCTCGGTATAGACCCAGTGTCCAAGCGTATACGGACGCCAATCGTCAGGCACATCAACCGGCACGAAAACGGTCGCTCCGTGATACGAGACCCAATCACCATAGGAAGACAGGTCTTCGTAGAACGTGCTGATCGAAACGGTGGTGGCAGCCCTTGCCTCGGACAAAAGCGACAATGGCACAATCGGGTTGGGAATCTCGACGACCGTGAGCAGGCAGGCGGTTACGCCGCCGAGCATCAGTCGCACCGCATGTTGGGCAAGGACGCGTTTCATCGTAATCTTCCTCCGAAACAGATCGCCCTTCATCGTACAAACCCGTCGGCTGCCGGATTGTTCCACTTTGCTGACGCTACCCGCATCCCCTCCGGCAACGGCTTGGCATCGCACGATGATATTTGGGATCAGAGTTGCTTCATGAGGGCGGTGACCGTCACAAATGCGCGCCGAAGGCGCGGCGATAGATCGTTGGTCAGCGGGCCCGACGGTAACGGAGCCGCCGCAACAGGCTCTGCGCCAGGCTGTTCGGGCGAAAGCCAAGCCGCTGCGCCGTCTCGCGAATGCGGGTCCGCGTCTCGGCAGTCATCCGCCCCTGCCCGTTCAGCGCTTTCGAGGCCGTGGCAACGCTGACGCAGGCAAGGGCCGCCACCTCACGCGGGGTGACGGGCTGCTTGGCGGGCGTTGGCTGGACGTCGGACGGCATGATTCGGATATTGATCCTCCTAGGTGGGAAAAGCTTTTCTCTTGTGGGTCTGCGGAGTTGGCAAGGGGGTATGGTGGGCAGCAAGCGAGGCAATCGGCCCACCGCGCTTGGGCGTTTCCCATGGCAGTCGGGATGACCGTTGCTGCAAACTGCAACAATCCGGCTATGCAGCTTCCTCTTCGTCGTCCCTGCCCGTTCCCCAAATTATGTCAAACAGTGATTTAGCTTTCCGCTTGCCGTGTAGGAGCTCGCCAATCTGCCTACTCCAATCCCGGTCGGAACCTGAATTAGAGAAAACGCCCCATGCACCTTTAACCTTTTCTCTGGTGCTTTCCTCCGAGTGCCTTATGAAGTCGGCTACCTTCGTCCGTCCAAGGCCGGCAAATCCTCTTAATATCTTGCGATTGTCTGCCTCCAACGCTGCGCACAAGATATATCGAATCAGATTGTCCTTCGCCTGGCGCGAAATCCTTTCTCCCACGTTCAGCAGCTGATCAATAATTCGTGGGAAAGCGGCTGTCGCGACAGTGAGCGTTGTCGTAGTCACGTCTTTCAAATCCTCCCGCAGCTTCCGAAAAATGTCGGAATGGAAGTCTTTGTCGATAGCATCGAGCAACAGGTCGTAGTCCAACGCTGCGTCTACAATGACAACACGTCCCGCAAGTACACCGAGTACAAATTCCGAGAAAGCTACGCGAAAAGCAGGGTCGAGAGACACATAACCTGATGTCGAGATCTTTTCCAGCAACGTGCGCGCCACATGGTCTCCTCCTGCCAGATGCGTGCTCCACTCGTTCGCCGGCACCCCCGTAAGCAAGTCTGCTATCCTTTGATGAAAGAGCCGCCACCGAACTCCGTCGCTCTGAAACGAAGCACGCACCACTTCAACAGGACATTCATCAAGTTTGACTTTGGAAATTTCTTCGTCGCGAATTTGCGAGTCAAAGCGGTTCAATACGGACTGGATCTCGTCGCCAACAGAGAGGGACACAACGCCATAATATTTCAGAAGGTTCGCGAGATTTATGGACGGAAGATTGCCGGAAACAAACGCAACTCTAATTATGCTGCGAAGTAGCTGATCATCCGGCGCGGAAGAAGCAATCCCCAACCAATCAGAAATCACCCGCGCATTTTTTGCAAGGGTTGCAACCCGTATGTACTGATCATCGGTTAATTCAGCGCCTCCGTCGAATATGCCCTTAAACCAAGCGTATCCCTCCGAATTCTCCTGGATCCGTTGACCATTTGCTGCCCGGCGTGTTGGCACCGGGAGGCCTGCTGATCTGTAACTTAGGAAAGCAAGGAATACTGTGCTCGCCAGAGCAACATCGCCTTTGTTCTCACTTATGCCCTGCCCAATATTTTTGTAGAATTCAGCACTCCCGAACAAGGACGCAATGTCTACGTCATCGCGACGGGCGCTTGGCAAATATGTAACTATTTCAGCCAGCAGGTCCATCTGAGACTTATAGTCATCGAATTCTGTTACGTCGACCGCAAGTAGCGGCCCTCGCAGTGCGTTTGCGATCGATACCCAGGCTTCATCTTTTAAGAGCGAGGTCGACTTGAACTCTGAAAATGCTTTTCTTGCCGCATCAGGATAGTCGACAGCGAGGGTCTCCAACAATGGTTCACCTGCAGGTAAATCTAGTTTACCTGGTTTGAAAAGAGCGAGTGAAAGTTTTACGTCCGCTACATTTGCGGCGACGCCGAAAAGGAAGTTCGGCTCGGACGGAGGTGGCAGAGCCGACATCGACTCTCCCAAAACTTTTTCCCGCTCCTTGCTTTCAAGCGCGCGACGGATTCCACCAATGAAAGTGGCCCAGTTGCGGCCCATTTCGATACCGAGATCCTTATCGTCCAACGACGCCAACCCGCACTTTAGGATACGCGAAGTCAACACAGGCAGTTCGTCAACAGTGCACATATCGAAAACGCGAAATAGCGGTGTGTACCGTCGTTCCGAAAGATCAACCAACCTCAAATCCCGGAACGCCGAAACTATCGACCTCGAAAAATGTCTCGTTGCGTCTCCGGAGTAGACTGCTGCCAAGTCCGCGAAATTACTCACGACAGCGCCGAATTCACCACTGGTCTGCCATTCCTTGACGTTGTTCTCGACCACGTCGCTCACGCGAAGATCGAAACCCGGTGACTTCGAAACTTCGATCAGCTCACTTGAGCCCTGGACTGCCGCAGACTTGATCCTTTCGTCAAGAAGAAGCTGGAACGCTAGATCTGGCTCAACGTTAAAAATCATCGCTGCGAGATTTCTATCAAGATCTAAGTCCGCCGCTAACGCACGCAGCCGATCATCAACAAAAGACGGCTGATTTAGGGCATCTGGGGCTTCTTCCAGGGCATCTTGATATGCAATGTAAACGGCTACTGTTGGAAGGCCAAAACGCCCTTCGTGAAGGACATACATTCCAGTCAACTCATTTATGAACGCTATGACTTGACGCGGGGTGGCGTTGCCATTTTCATTTTTTAGGATTCTGTTGAATATTAGATAAACTCGAAAAAGATCGTCGGTTTCCGTAATATCCGGCAGAGCCTTATTTATCTTCTCATGAAAGAATTCCCGAGAATTTGACATTACAGGTGGCGCAACCACAAGAATTTCGTCGAATGTCTTTGAAAATATTTCTCTACTGCTTAGGGACGAGATTTCAGACTGAGGTTTTCTCTTATCGTGCTTCTCCTCCCTTATCCTGTAGCCTCCCTCAATTAGGCGTCGGTCGTATGGCACTATGGCGGTCACTGGATTTTTCGCTCCCGAGTTTCTCGATAGCGGGCCGCGGGAAAAAACGGCGCGGACGAGCGCCCAGTATTCGTTGATTTCCTTCTTTGGGAGTCGGTCGATGTTGTCGAGAACGATGATTACGCGTGACTTGTCAGATTGAATTACGGAGAGGATTTCACGAAGAGTACTCTGAAACTCGAAATCATTCGGATCTGTCTCGCGGATATGCTGAGTTATCTTTTGATCCTCGTATTGTTTTGCACTAATCAGAAGCGTTTGTGATAATGCGTCACGAAAACTAATTCTGTCATGAGAATGACCGAATCTCCACCATGCTCTGCAAAACGCAACAGCAAGAAACGCAAGCATAAAAACGAATGGCCACGAGCGTAAAAAAGCGCCAGCGTCAAAAGCTGATTTTGCCCAAAAATAATATACGGGAAGAAGCGGTATCAAGAGGACTACACATATTCCATACCAGTCGAGCATGGATCGGTTCGTTGATTGGATCTCGCGAACCTTTCCTTTTACCTTCCGCTCTATTTCCTCAAGCAAGCTATCCTCTTTGGGAAAGGTCGCCCTTGCCCAATCGAGAAAATGCTCGAGAAATGAACGACGAAAAGATGAACCTTGGGATTGCCATATATCAAAGGTAAAGAAGCTGTGGTGAACGCCGCCACGAGTACCTTTCTCGGTCAGCTTTCGCCGTGCGATCTCCACCACGGTGGACTTTCCGCTTCCCCAGGGACCATCCAGCCCGATCGCACGATCGTCACCTCGGAAATTCGTTATCGCAGATGCGAGAGCTTCAGCCGTCCGTTCATGACCCTTGCCATGGAACTGATCTTCCCTGGAGGGTTCATCGATGAGGATTTCACGTTTTATTTGATTAATAGCCATTCTCAAAAACCAACTAACGAGTGATCAAACATTAACCTATGGCATAATCACAAAAGATTTCATTAGTTTTCTACCCCCTGGCCTCAGGTTCAGACTCGCATCTGATATTCTCAAAAACAACAAAGCGCCGCGCTATTTTCACGGAGCGGTTCGCCAGCGCCATCCGTCCTCCGACCATCAGGAACCCGCCATGCGAAAACGCATCGTCACCGAATTCATCAGCGTCGATGGCATCGCCGAGGTCGAGAAGCTGCCGGGCGTGACCTGGAATGATTGAGATGCAAAAATTCAAGGAGGACGAGCTGGCCGACAGCGGCGCCAAGCTGTTGGGGCGCACGACCTATGAGATCTTTGCCGGCTCATGGCCCAAGGAAACCGGAGATTTTGCCGACCGGTTCAACGCGCTGCCGAAATATATCGCCTCGACGAGCTTGACGCCGCGCGGATCCCTCCCGCGATTGATGCGATCGAGTTCGCAACCACCTGGCGGAAGGCGGAGGGTTCTGATCCGCCCTTTCTTGCTGCGGCGTGGAAGACGTCCTGATTCAGCCACAAGCCCAAATTGCTGGATTTGGCGGCCCAGGAAGGATAAACTTGGTTTTTGGTTCAGCGATGGAACAGAGACTAGCCGCAATTCTGGCTGCCGATATGGCGGGCTACAGCCGGCTAATGGAGGCCGACGAATCCGGCACGCTCGCACGCCTTCGGACCCATCGCATAGAACTGGTCGATCCCGCCATCGCGAAGAACAAGGGCCGGATCATCAAGACCACCGGAGACGGCATGCTCGTTGAGTTCCAGAGCGTGACCGATGCCGTGAAATGCGCCGTGGAAATCCAACAGCGCATGAAACGGCGCAATTCGGATGTGCCGCAAGAACGGCGCATCGAATTCAGGATCGGCATAAATCTCGGCGACATCATTTTCGACGATGAGGATATTTTCGGCGACGGCGTCAATATTGCCTCGCGCATCGAGCAACTCGCCGACGTCGGCGGTATCTGCGTGACCGCAGCGGTGGCGACCCAAATTGCCGACCGTCTCGAAATTGCCATGGAGGACCTGGGCGAGAAGACGCTGAAGAACATCAGCCGCCCGGTTCGCCTCTATCGCATCGGGTTTGATAGTTCTGTCCTGCCGGAAGTCGAGGCGAAGCGATCCATCTCGAAACCTTCGATAGTGGTGCTGCCGTTCACCAACATGAGCGGCGACCCCGAGCAGGAATTTTTCGCGGACGGACTGACCGAGGACATCATCACCGAACTGTCCCGCCATCATGAGCTGTTCGTGATCTCGCGCAATTCCAGCTTCGTCTACAAGAACCGCGCCGTGAATGTGCGCGAGGTGGCCGAGAAACTCACCGTCCAATACTTGGTGGAGGGAAGCGTCCGCAAGATCGGCGACAGGGTGCGCGTGACGGTTCAGCTCATCGACACGGCGAATGACGCTCATATTTGGGCAGACAAATATGACCGGAAGCTGGACGACATATTCGCGATTCAGGATGAGGTGACCGCGGCGATCGCAGCCACGCTGCCCGGTCGTGTCGAGGCGGCTCAGCGGGACCAGCTCGCGCGGGCGAAACCTGCAAACATGGCCGCGTATGAATGTGTGCTTGCTGCCAAGGTGCTGCATCACCGAAGCACCATTGCGGATAATGAACGCGCGCAAACCTTGATAGAAAGGGCCGTCGCGCTCGACCCCGATTATGCCCATGCCCATGCCTGGCGGGCCTGCATTCTTGGCCAGGCCTGGGTCCATAACTGGTGCGAAGACAGGGATGCCGTCTGGAACAACATCATGGCGGCGCTGGACAGGGCGCTGGCGCTGGACAACAACGATGCCGATGTCCACCGCATCCTCGCGGCAGTGAACGTGAACAACAATGAGCTGACCACTGCGCGCTACCATCAAGAGCGGGCGCTGGCCCTCAATCCCAATTACGACCTCGTGGTGGTGCAGCAAGGCGAGTTATTGACGTGGCTGGGGAGGCCAGAAGAGGGAATTGAATGGATCCGCAAGGCAATGCAGTTGAACCCGCACCACCCGGAGAGGTTCTGGAGCCATCTGGGAAAGGCGCATTTCGCCGCGCGCCAGTATGGCGAGGCGATCGAAGCTTTCATGCATCTGTCAACCATGGACTCGGCTCAGCACGCTTTCGCCGCTGCCTGCTATGGCTGGCTCGGCGACGAAATCGCGGCCGCGGCGCATCTAGGCAAGATCAGAACGCTCGATCCCCAATTCGACCTCGATTCATTCATTGCCACCCTGCACTATGCCCAGGAGTCTGATGTGCAGCACGTCCGCGAAGGACTGCTGAAAGCCGGAATTGCCAACCTGTAGGCAGCCGGTAGCTACGAACCAGATCCAATCGGCCCCCGATGCGGACCTTGTGGCATGACCGAACGACGGGCAGGTCGGACAAGCTTTTCCCACGGTATCGGTCTTTGGAAGCGACCAGGGAAAACCCTCCCCCTGAAAAAGCGCCGCGCTAGTTGACGGCGCATGTCGCATAAGGCCCGCGCCATTCGGCCCTGCCAGAAAGGAACCCGCCATGAGAAAACTCATCATCACCGAATTCATCAGCGTCGATGGCATTGCCGAGGTCGAGAAGCTGCCGAGCGTGGCCTGGAACGATGAGATGCAGAAATTCAAGGACGACGAGCTTGCCGACAGCGGCGCCATGCTGTTGGGGCGCACGACCTATGAGATCTTTGCCGGCTCGTGGCCCAAGGAGACCGGAGACTTCGCCGACCGCTTCAACGCGCTGCCGAAATATGTCGCCTCGACCAGCTTGCAGGCGCTGGACTGGCAGCCGGCCGAGCTGCTGCAGGGCGCGTTGCCGGACGCGGTCAGAGGGCTGAAGCAAGGCAGCGGCGGCAACATCTATGTGCATGGCAGCCTCAGCGTCGCGCAGGAATTGCTGCGCCATCGCCTGGTCGACCGCATCCGCCTGCTCAGCTATCCCGGTGCCGTCGGCCAGGGCAAGCTGCTGTTCCCGCCCGGCGCGCAATTGCCGCTCGAGCTGATCTCCGCCACGCAATTCAGCAACGGCGTGGTGGCGCTGGAGTATGCGGCTGGGATGGCGTGATGAGCCAATCTCCCCCCTTGAGGGGGAGATGCCCGGCAGGGCAGAGGGGGCGGTTCGACCGGGCTCGGCTCCTCTCTTGCGGCAGTGGGGGGTTGGCGCAGTACGCGAGACGACCCCCTCTGTCGCCTTCGGCGACATCTCCCCCTCAAGGGGGGAGATTGGCAGCGCCCCTACACCGTCCGCTGCCTGCCCTCGACCGCAGCGTCTTCCCGCGCCCTCAGCGCCTTCTCGATCTCGCGCTTCAGCTCGTCCTTGATCGCCACCGTCTCGGCCATCAGCGCCTCGACCTTCATGAAATCAAGCACCCGGTATTTCGACACGGCCGGCCTGATCAGAATGTCGGGCCGGCTCTGGTTCAGCTTGCTGGCGATGATCGACTGCATCATCAGCTGCGTGGCGCCGAACATCAGGTCGACGGAGGTCGGGAATTTGCGGCCGGCCTCGGTCGGCGCGCCGACCACGTCGACGGCGATGATGATGTCGGCGTCGAGCTCGATCAGGTCGAACGGCACGGGATTGTAGATGCCGCCGTCGATCAGCAGCCTGCCGTCGCGCATCACCGGGCGGAACACCGCCGGGATCGCCGCCGAGGCGGCCAGCGCCGAATGCAGCTCGCCTTCGTCGAACACGGCGAGCTTGTGGCCATAAAAGTCCGTTGCCGTCACCTTCAGCGGTATCTTCAATTCGGCGAAGGTCTCAGGAATGGCGTCGGGCAGGAACGCCTTGAGGATGCGCTCGACATTGAACTGGCTGACCCGCAGGCCGCCCTGCATCGCCTCGGCAAAAGTACCGGGCCGCGCCCGCCACATGCGCGTCGCCACTTCGGCGCGACGGCCGAGGATCGAGCGCGTATAGTCGTGGATGTCCTTGCCGGTCATGCCCGAGGCCATGCCGGCGCCCATGATGGCGCCGATCGACGAGCCGGCGATTGCTGCCGGCCTTATGCCAAGCTCGTCCAGCGCCTCGATGACATGGATATGCGCCAGCCCACGCGCCCCGCCGCCGCCAAAGGCGATGCCGAAGCTAGGGCTCATCCCTTGTTGGCCGCGCCGAGCTTCGGCCCGACCACCATGACGGCCGGCTCGGCGGAGAGCAGCTTTTTCGCCACCGCTTTCACCTGGTCCAGCGTCACCGCGTTTATCAGGGCGGCGCGGCGCTGCATGTAGTCGATGCCGAGCTTGCCGAGCTGGATCTCGACCAGCGTTGAGGCGATCGCGCCGGAGGAATTCAGATTGTTTATGGCATAGGCGCCGATCATGTATTTCTTGGTCGCCGCCAGCTCGGCTTCGGTCGGCCCCTCCTCGGCCATGCGCCTGACCACGTCGCGCACCACGGCCAGCGTCTCGGCCGCCCTGTCCGCGCGGGTCGAGGTGGTGATGGACAGCGCCTCGGAATGCTGGTGATCGACGAGGTCGGAGCTGACGCTGTAGGCCAGACCGCGCTTCTCGCGCACCTCGTCGAACAGCCGCGAGGTGAAGGTGCCGCCGCCGAGGATCTCGTTCATCAGCACCGCGGCGAAGAAATCCGGCGCGTTCCGCTTCACGCCGGGATAGGCGAGTTGCAGCGAAGCCTGCGGCTGGTCGTAGACGACCTCGAGCTGCTGGCCGAGCTTCAGGTCGATATCGGGAACGGGCGTAAGCGCCTGCTTTTCCGGCAGGCTGCCGAACACCAGGTCGAGCCTCTGCTTCAGCGTCTCGGCGTCGATGGCGCCGACCACCGCGACATGCAGGCCGTCGCGGGCGAAATTCGCCTTGTGGAAGGCGGCGAGATCGGCCGGCGTGATCGTCGCGATGCTTTGCCTGGTGCCCTGGTCGGGCCGCGAATAGGGATGCCTGCCATAGATCGCTTCCAGCCATTTGCGTTGGGCGAGCGTATCGGGATCGCGCTCGTTGGCGATGATGCCGGACAGGATCTGCGCGCGGATACGGTCGATCGGCACCTGGTCGAAGCGCGGCTGGTTGACTGCCACGCGCAGCAGGTCGAAGGCGCCGTCGCGCTGGTCGGCCAGCATGCGCATCGAGCCGTAGATGCCGTCGCGCTGCGCCTCGAAGCTCATCTCTGCACCGACGTCGTCGAGCTTGATCTGGAAGGCCTCGCTGTCGAGGTTGCCGGCACCTTCGTCGAACAGGCCGCTCATCAGATTGGCAAGCCCTTCCTTGCCGGGCGGATCCTGCGTCGCGCCGCCATCGAAGACGAAGCGGATGGCGACGATCGGCACCGAATAATCCTCCACCAGCCAGGCGGTGATGCCCTTCGACGAGGTCACCTCCTGGATGTTCATGGCCGCACGAGCCGAAAGCGCCGGCAGGAGGAGAAAGACGAGGGAGAGAATGAGGGTGGCCAGAAGAGGGCCGGCGCGCCAATTGCCAAGGTCGGCGCCGCCCCTCATCGCCCTGCCGGGCACTTCTCCCCGTATAGTGACGGGGAGAAGGGGCTGGCCGCTGTCCCGGCGCTCGCTCTGCAAACGCTGAAGATTAGCGAAACCGTCGATGACGGCGCCCCTCTCCCCGTCCGTATACGGGGAGAGGATGCCGGCAGGCAGGTGAGGGGCGGCGCCGACGCTCAAACTCATCATCAAATCAATTCCCAGCCTGGGTTTGCGGCAGAAGATAGCCGGTCGTTGCGTGGTCGAGATTGAGATAGCGGGCAGCGACTTCCTTGACCTGGTCGGCGGTGACCTTGCGGATGCGGTCCGGCCATTGCTGGACGTCCTGGACGTTACCGCCTGTGGCGAGCGTCGAGCCGTAGATGTTGGCCATGTCCTCCTGCTTGTCGCGGGCAAAGATCATCGAGCGTACGAAACGGTCCTTGGATTTTTCCAGCTCGTCGCTGGTGACGCCGTCTTTCGCGATGCGGGCGATCTCGGCGTCGACCGCGGCCTCGATGTCGGCAAGCTTGGCATCGCCGCGCGGCGCGCCGTAGACGGTGAAATTGGTGTCGTCGAGCATGGTGCCCTGGAAGAAGGCGCCGGCCTCGGCGGCGATGCCTTGCCTGACGACAAGCTCCTGGTAGAGCCGGCTGCGGTTGCCGCCGCCGAGGATTTCGGACAGCACGTCGAGCGCTTCGGCTTCGCCGGGCTTTGCCGTGTGATAGGACGGGACCACCCATTGCGTGGTAAAGCTCGGCACGCTGACGCGCCCGTCGGTCAGCGTCACCGTGCGCCTGGTGTTCTGCTCGGGCTCAACCGGGCGGATGCGCGGCGGCAGATCCGGGCCGCGCGCGATCTTGCCATAGGTCTTTTCGGCCAGCGCCTTGACCGTTTCCGGTTCGACATCGCCGGCCACCACCAGCACGGCATTGTTGGGTGTATAATATTTGTTGTAGAAGGCCATCGCGTCGGTGCGGTTCAGCTTCTCCATCTCCTGCATCCAGCCGATGACCGGAATGCGGTACGGCTGGTTCTGCCACAGCGTGGCGTCGATTTCCTCGTCGAGCACTGCCTGCGGATTGCTATCGATGCGCGAGCGGCGCTCCTCGAGGATGACGTCCCGCTCGGTCTTGATGACATCGTCGTTGAGGATGAGATTGCGCATGCGGTCGGCCTCGAAGCCCATCATCTCACCGAGCGCCTGCGGCACCACCGTCTCGTGAAAGGCGGTGTAGTCGTAGGAGGTGAAGGCGTTGTCCGAGCCGCCGATGGCGGCGACGGCACGGTCGAGCTCGCCCGCCGCATGGTTGCTGGTCGCCTTGAACATCAGATGCTCGAAGAAATGGGCAATGCCGGACTTGCCCGGCGGCTCGTCGGCGCTGCCGATCTTGTACCAGACCATATGGGTGACGATGGGGGCGCGGTGATCGGGGACGACGACGACCTCCATGCCGTTGTCGAGCAGGAAATCGGTCACGACGCCATCGTCAGGATTGTTATCCGCCAGAGCCGGCGCGGCCATCACCAGAGCCAGTCCCAAGAGCGTTCCGCGCAGCCATTCAGCCTGAAATGTCATAGATGGCTCCGGTTTGTGGTGGGACGATAGGCGGGGTTGCTGGTCGAGGCAAAGCGAATTGTTCGTCATTTTGAAGGCGCCACCGTGGAAGCCGAACTCAGGCGGCCTCGATGAACCGGATGACCGTCTCGCCATAGTTGCGCTCGTCGACAACCGAAAAGCCCGGCCCTGCCTCGAACGGCGCCGCCGCCGCTTCCTCGACGACGCAGAGCGCGCCAGGGGCGAGCCAACCACCGGCCTTGGCCGAGCGCAACGCACGTTCGCCAAGGCCTTTGCCATAGGGCGGATCGGCGAAGACCAGGCCGAATGCGGCGATGGTGCCCGCCTCGCCCAAGCCCGTCGCGTCGCGGCGGAATATCTTGGTGCGGCCGGTGAGGCCGAAGGCCTCGACATTGCTGCGGATCAGGCCGCGCCCTTCGGCGGATTCTTCGATGAAGACAGCGTAGGAGGCGCCGCGCGACAGCGCTTCGAGGCCGAGCGCGCCGGTGCCGGCGAACAGGTCGAGCACGCGCGCGCCGTCCAGTTTTTCAGGAAAGCGATGCGCCAGCACGTTGAAGACCGCCTCACGCGTGCGGTCGGTGGTCGGGCGGATGGCAAAGGTGCGGGGCGTCGCCAGCGGACGCCCGCGAAACTCACCGCCGACGATCCGCATTGCTTCCCTTCGGGCCGCCGCGCGGCCGGTCGCCACCGCCATCCGGGCGCTCGCCGCGCGGTTTGCCGAACGGCTTTGCACCGCCGCCTTGCGGCTTGCCGCCGGGCTTGCCGTAAGACGGCTTGAACGATGCCTTGCGCGCCTTGTTTTCTGCCGCCTTGGCGGCGTCTGCCTCCGCCCTGCCCTTGCCGATCGGCCGTGCGCCCGGCGCCATCCAGACATTGGCCTTGCGCTGGCCCGGCGGCTCGATCGGCCGCTGCTCGCGTTCGGATTTTTTCCCACCGAAGCCGCCACGAGGCTTGTCGCCACGGGGTTTGTCCCCGAAGTCGCTGCGTTCAGGTCTGGGGCCACGCTCGCCAAAGCTCTTTTTTGGCCCAAAGCTCCTGTCAGGGCTTGTCGACAGCTTGCCGAGCGCTTCGTCGCGGCTGCCTTCGCGCCGCTTGCGGTTCTTGATCAGGCCGCCCTCGCCGATCGGCCGGCGTTCGCCGTCGCGGGTGAATTTCGGCCGCTCGGGCTCCTCCTCGCGCTCACGCCTGACCGGCTTGTTGGAAAACGGCTTGGCGATATCGGCATCGAAATTGGCGCCGGACTCTTCGACCAGGCGCTCGCCGAGCTGGTCGCGCAGCACGCGGCCCTTGATCTCCAGCACATGGCCTTCCGGCAAATCGTCGAGCTGGAACGGCCCGTAGGAAATGCGGATCAGCCGCGTCACGTCGAGACCGAGCGCGCCCAGGATGTTCCTGACCTCGCGGTTCTTGCCTTCGCGCAGGCCGAGTGTCAGCCAGGCGTTCGAACCCTGCTCGCGGTCGAGGGTCGCTTCGATGGCGCCGTAAAAGACGCCGTCGACGGCAATGCCTTCGCGCAGGCCAGCAAGCGCGCTTTCCTCGACCTTGCCGTGGACGCGCACGCGGTAGCGTCGCAACCAGCCGGTCGCCGGCAGTTCGAGCACGCGCGACAGGCCGCCATCATTGGTGAGCAGCAGCAGGCCTTCGGTGTTGATGTCGAGCCGGCCGATGGTCATCAGCCGCGGCAGCCCGGGCGGCAGCACGTCGAAGACGGTCTTGCGGCCTTCGGGATCGCGGTTGGTGGTGACCACGCCGGCCGGCTTGTGGAACAGGAACAGCCTGGTGCGCTCGATCGGCGGGATCTCCATGCCGTCGAGATGGATGATGTCGCCGGGCATGACATTGAAGGCCGGCGAGGACAACACCTTGCCATTGACCTTGACGCGGCCGGCCGCAATCAGTTCCTCGGCGTCGCGGCGCGAGGCCAGACCGGCACGCGCCAGCCGCTTGGCAATGCGTTCGCCGGCTTCTTCCGTTGCCTCGACGCGACGCGGGCGCGGCTTGAAGCCGCCTTCCGATGCGGCCTGTGCCGTTTGTGCCCCATGGGGTCGATCGCCGCCAAAATCACGCTTGGGACGGTCGAAGCGCCTCTCGCCGCGCTCGCCTTCGACAGCTGCCGGCCGGTCGCCGCGCGGAGTGTAAGGCTTGCGTGGACCCTCGCGCTGTTCATAAGGCTTGCCTTCCGGACGCGGCCCTTTGCTGAATGGCCGGTCGCCGCCTTTGA
>NZ_JAMYMD010000039.1:0-51140 GCF_040318335.1 Mesorhizobium sp. M1182 | reverse complement strand
ATTGGTCATGGCACTTCCCCTTCCACGGGAATCGGTGATCGCAACGTCACCACCGTGCCATGGCCGCTCGCCCCTCAGAGCAAGCGCCGTTCTCTCTCCAAAACTTTTTGCAGAACCTTCAGCGCACTATCGCGGCCGGTTCGTGCGCTTGCCTCAGGTAAGCGGCGACAGCTGGATCTCGACGCGGCGGTTCTGAGCCCGGCCGGCAGCGGTCGCGTTGGAGGCGATCGGACGCGTCTTGCCGAAGCCGGTGACGGCGAAGCGGCGGGAATCGACACCCTGTCCGGACAGATAGTTGGCGACCGCCAAAGCACGGCGCTGCGACAGGTCGAAATTGTGCTCGTCGCTGCCGGTCGAGTCGGTGTGGCCGAACACGTCGACCGTGGTCTGGCGGAACTTTTTCAGCACAAGGGCCACCGAATTCAGCACCGGATAGAAACCGGCCTTCACCGCGTCCTGGTCGACGTTGAAAGTGATGTCGGACGGCATATTGAGGATAATCTGGTCGCCGGTGCGGGTGACGCTGACGCCTGTGCCCTGAAGCTGTCGGCGCAGTTCGGCCTCGTTCTGGTCCATGGTGGCACCGATGGCACCGCCGGCAAGCGCGCCGATGCCCGCGCCGATCAGCGCGTTGCGGCGGTCGTTAGCGCCGGCAAGCATGCCGAGCCCGGCACCCGCCAAAGCACCGAGACCGGCGCCGGCAGCGGTGTTGGAAACCTTCTGGTCCCCGGTGTAGGGATCGGTGGTGCATGCGCTCACGAGCACAGCCGTCGCCACGACGGCGAGCACAATCTTTTTCATATGGTGGTCCCTCTCCATTCCACGGCCGCGCAACGGCGCACCGCATCAGCCCTTCCAGCGACTTGTAACATGAAATGCGGCGAAAAGCGGACCAGCAAAAGCCGCTGCCGCGGCTTTCCCCGGCTCAATTCCACACGCCTGCAGCGGCTCGCGCGACCACCGCAATTCGACCGGCTACCAGAGATTCTTGCCGTCGATGACCACCACTTCGACCTTGTCGAGATCGAAATCGTCGAACAGCCGCGAGTTCACGCTGATCTTCGGATTGTCGAAATTCGGCTCGCCTGTCGACCAGTCCGGCGTCTCGGTGAAGGTCCCACAGCCGCAGGTGGCGCAAAAACCGTGTTTTATGGTTTTCGATCCCCACTGGTAGAACGAAACATTCTCCGGCGGGCTGGTGAGCCTGAATTGCGATGGGGTGTAATACGCCCACAACGAACCGCGTTTTGAACAGAAGGAACAGGTGCATCGCGTCACTGTCTGCGGCGCTTGCGAGACCTCGAACGTCGTCGCCTTGCAGTGGCAGCTTGCCTTGATGGTCATGGATTGGTCCCTCACAATGCCGCCGCCCGTAGGCAAAGGCAGCATAAAGAAACGCTCCTGACAACTGCCTGTCAGCGACCTGTGAGCCTGCGATGCACAGGTTAAAAATGCTGGAGTGGCGATCGAAGGCTCATCGATCCAAAGCCGCCGCACACGCTCGGGTCAGCCCGTCGGCAAGCTTTTGGGCGTCATGCGCTAATAGGACGATGGCGGCACGAACAGGCAGATGGTCTTTCCGTCATTGGCACCGGCAACGGAGCACCAATGATATTCGCCGTCGGGCGAATTCTTGATCCGCTTGTCGCTATAGGCCACGACTTCCCCGGTTCCTTTGATGACATAGCCCTCGGGACGTTCGCTGATCGATGTCTGAGAGACCTCGCGGCAATCATAGCCCGAGCAGCAGGAGAAGGGATAGCTCCAGCCTTGCGGCATGGCCGCGGTCGGCTTGGCATCATGCGCCAGAGCAGGCGCCGCAAATGGAATGGCGGCAGCTATCAAAACCACTGCCGCGACAAGTGAATTCAGGAGTCGGCGCGCCGTGCGGGCGACTGGGGCCGGTCTGGTTGTGAGAGCAGGCATGAGCGCAGTTCCTATCGACGGTTGTCAAGCATTTCGCTTGCCCGTTCCCGGAACGTGTCTTCCCAGTGGCCGGATCGTCAGGTCGCAGATACGCCGCGTCCGGCCATAAATGCTTTTTTCCTCCCCAGCGCATGAATGCTGGGCTGATTCCTTGGTCGGCGCAAGCAATTGCTGTCGCAACCGAACGCCGACCTCTGCGGCCGGAACCAACCTGCCGTCCTGATTGACGAAACCTGGTCAACCCCGGCAGCGGGATCGCCAATAACGGGATTTGGCTCGCGCTGGTTCCAGGCTTGGCACCGGCGGCCCGCGGCATCCGCGTCAAAAAGCGGAAATCGATTTTGAAAAATCCGATGAAAAACAAAGTTGTAGAACGACAGGTAAGTGCAAATTGAGAGCTCGTCACTCTCGCGCGATGGCCGTAACTCTCGCGTGATGAACCCACATTCCTGCCGGATTGGTGCCCGGCGGCCTCAGTCGATATCGGCCACCGTTTCGCCGGCGCCACCTTCGATCCGCTGCGACAGCGAGGCTTCCATGAAATCGTCGAGGTCGCCGTCGAGCACGCTCGACGGGCTGGTGCTCTCGACACCGGTGCGCAGATCTTTCACCAGCTGATAGGGCTGCAGCACGTAGGACCGTATCTGGTGGCCCCAGCCAATATCGCTCTTCGACGCTTCGGTGGCGTTCGCCACCGCTTCGCGCTTCTTCAGCTCTTCCTCGTAAAGCCGCGAGCGCAGCATTTCCCAGGCCTTGGCCTTGTTCTTGTGCTGGGAGCGCTCGGCCTGGCAGGCAACCGCGATGCCGGTGGCGAGATGGGTTATGCGCACCGCCGAATCGGTGGTGTTGACGTGCTGGCCGCCCGATCCCGACGACCGATACGTGTCGATACGGACGTCGGATTCGGAAACGTCGATGTCGATCGTATCGTCGATGACGGGATAGACCCAGACGCTGGCGAAGGAGGTGTGGCGGCGCGCATTGCTGTCATAGGGCGAAATCCGCACGAGACGATGCACGCCCGATTCCGTCTTCAGCCAGCCATAGGCGTTGTGGCCCTTGATCAGCAGCGTGGCCGACTTGATGCCGGCTTCTTCGCCGTCATGCACTTCAAGCACCTCGACCTTGAAGCGCCGGCGCTCGGCCCAGCGCGTATACATGCGCAGAAGCATCGAGGCCCAGTCCTGGCTTTCGGTGCCGCCGGCGCCGGCATGGACTTCCAGATAGCTATCGTTGGCGTCAGCCTCGCCCGACAGCAGCGTTTCGATCTGGCGCGCCTTGGCCTCGCCGCGCATCGAGCGGATCGCCGCTTCGGCCTCCGCGATGACGCCCTCGTCGCCCTCTTCCTCGCCAAGTTCGATCAGGCCGATATTGTCTTCCAGGGCCTGGGTGAGGCCTTTGACCGCGGCAATGCCTTCCTCGAGGCCCTGACGCTCGCGCATCAGCTTTTGTGCTTCCAGCGGCTCGTTCCAGAGGCTCGAATCCTCGGCACGGACGTTCAGGTACTCAAGCCGCTTTATGGCTTGGTCCCAGTCAAAGATGCCTCCTCAGCAGGGTGATTGCCTGCCTGATCTCGTCGACAATGTTTTGCGTTTCCGCGCGCATGGCTGGCTGTTCTGTCCTGTTGCTGGATGGCGGTTTGGTGGCGCGATACATAGGGACGGCACGGTCTCCTGTAAAGCGCCGGCCCCTGTAATGTACCGGCCCCTGTAAAGCGGAATGGACCGGCTCGACCATCATCGTCAAGCCGGCCCGACCCGATGTAGCGATTGTCAGTAGAGCCCGCCGCCGCCCGACTGGATGGCCTGGTTGGCCTGCGGCGACAGCGCCCCGCCGGTGGCGTTGGAGCCGTCCGCACCCATGCCGATCACCCAGTAGCTGTCGGCGGGACCGGTACCCGGCTTGAAGGCTTCGATGATGGTTCCGGCGTCACCCGCGTTGGCTCGCATGCCGGTCTTGCGATTGATCGCAATCAGCTTCATGCCGTCCGGAACCTTGAAGTCGACATTGGGCGTGCCGTCCAGCGCCACGCGCATGAAATCCTTGAAGATCGGCGCGGCAAGGCCGCCGCCGGTCGCGCCCTTGCCAAGGCCTTTCGGCTGATCGTAGCCCATATAGAGGCCAACAACGAGGTTCGGCGTATAGCCGATGAACCAGGCATCCTTTTCGTCGTTGGTCGTTCCGGTCTTGCCGGCGATGTGACGGCCGAGCTCGTTGATGGTGGCGCCGGTGCCGCGTTGCACGACGCCCTCCATCATCGATGTGATCTGGTAGGCGGTCATCGGATCGAGCACCTGCTCGGAATTGTCGACCAGCTCCGGCTCTGGCTGGTTCTGCCACTCGGCGGCGTTGCAGTTCGAGCAGCCGCGTTCGTCCTGCCTGAAGACGGTCTTGCCGTAGCGGTCCTGGATGCGGTCGATCAGCGACGGCTTGATCGACTTGCCGCCATTGGCCATGATCGAATAGGCCGACACCATGCGCATCACCGTCGTCTCGCCGGATCCCAGCGCCATCGGCAGATACGGCGCCAGGTGGTCGTAGACACCGAAACGCTCGGCATATTCCACGACCAGCTTCATGCCCATGTCGTTGGCAAGCCGCACCGTCATCAGGTTGCGCGATTTCTCGATGCCGGACCGCAACGTCGCCGGGCCGGCCACCGTTCCGTCGTAATTCTTGGGCGTCCAGGTCGTGTTGCCGCTCTGGATGGTGATCGGCCCGTCCATGATCACGGAGGCGGGCGTATAGCCATTGTCGAGGGCGGCCGAATAGACGATCGGCTTGAACGACGACCCCGGCTGGCGCATGGCCTGCGTCGCCCGGTTGAACTCCGACTGCGCGTAGGAGAAACCGCCGACCATGGCCAGGACGCGTCCGGTATGCGGGTCCATGGCGATCAGGCCGCCTTCCACTTCGGGAACCTGGCGCAAGCTGTAGCTGTTGTCCGAGCCGTCGTTCTTCTGCACGAAAATCACGTCGCCCGGCTTCAGCACGTCGGCCGGCGACTTCGCCTTGACGGTCCTGCCGTCGACGACGTGGCGCATGGCGAAGCTCATGTCTTCCTTGCTGACGGTGCCTTCGACGCGGTCCTTGACGATTTCGCCGGAGATCTGGCGCGTCGGCTGCAGGCCGATGGACAGGCCGGTGGCCGAGCTGTCGAGCACGACGGCGAGCGACCATTCCGGCACATCCTCCAACCGCTTGACGTTGCCCAGCGGCACACCCCAGTCGCCGGAAACGTCGATGCTCGTGACCGGCCCGCGGTAGCCGCGCAGCGTGTCGAACTTCATAAGTCCGTTCTGCATGGCCTTGCGGGCAATCAGCTGCATCTTCGGATCGAGCGTCGTGCGGACGGAAAGGCCGCCTTCGTAGAGCGCATTCTCGCCGTAGCGCGCGATGATCTGGCGACGCACTTCCTCGGTGAAATACTCCCCGGCGAAGAGATAGTTGCCGGTGCGGCGCGGCGTGACGCCGAGCGGCTCGGCCTTGGCCTTCTCGCCTTCTTCATGCGTGACGTAGCCGTTCTCGACCATCTGGTCGATCACCCAGTTGCGGCGCTCCAAGGCGCGATCGGCATGCTTGAAGGGATGGTAGTTGTTCGGCCCCTTCGGCAGGGAGGCGAGATAGGCGGCTTCGGCCACGGTGAGCTCGTTCACCGATTTGTCGAAATAGGTGAGCGCAGCACCGGCGACGCCATAGGCGCCGAAGCCGAAGAAAATCTCGTTGAGATAGAGCTCGAGAATGCGATCCTTCGAGTAGGCCTGCTCGATGCGGAAGGCGAGGATCATCTCCTTGATCTTGCGCTCGTAGGTCTGGTCTGAAGACAACAGGAAGTTCTTCGCCACCTGCTGGGTAATCGTCGAGGCGCCGACCTGGCGCTTTCCCGAACCAACATTCTGCAGGTTGACGACAATGGCCCGGCCAAGGCCGGTCACGTCGATGCCGGGGTGATTGTAAAAATTCTTGTCCTCGGCCGACAGGAAGGCCGCCTTGACACGATCCGGGATCGCCTGAATCGGCAGATAAAGCCGCCGCTCACGCGCATATTCGGCCATCAGCGCGCCATCCGACGCGTGGATGCGGGTCGTCACCGGCGGCTCGTATTTGGCCAGCACCTCGTAATCGGGCAGGTCCTTCGACAAATGGCCGATATAGATCGCCACGCCCGCCGCGACCAAAAGGGCCAGCGTCGTGCCGATGCCGAAGAAATAGCCAATGAGACGAATCATACCCGCTCCAGTCCTTGGTTCGGGAATTTCCTAAACGAAGCCGCCCTTCACGCAAGCTTTCGGGACGATCCCAAACCGTAATCGCAAAATCCATGTCGCGACCATGTGGGCAAAATACGGCAGCGCGGGATTTCGGTTTCGAATGCCGGAAATAAAAGCACAGGGTGTTGTCGCCGTGCAACGCTGCTTCAGGTTGTGGGCGCCGGCGGACATTTCAGCCTCCGGCCCCCGTTCCGCTCTTGGCCGAAGCAAACAGAGCAACCGCGTTGGTTATGCTCTGGGTCGCCTTGTTGCGCCAATCGGCGCTGAGCAACTGCGCTTCGTCCTTGGCGTTCGACAGATAGCCGAGTTCGACCAGCACGGATGGAACGTCCGGCGCCTTCAGCACCTTGAAGCCGGCAGAACGCTGCGGGTTGTTGATCAGACCGACGCTGGTGGAAAGCTGGCCGACGAGAGTATGGGCGAAGCTCATCGAAAAATTATGCGTCTCGCGGCGGATCAGGTCGATCAGGATATCGGTCACTTCCTTGCTGTCGTCCTTGATCTCCATGCCGGCGAACTGGTCGGAAAGATTTTCACGGTCGGCAAGCGCCTGCGCCTCGGGATCGGAAGCCTTGTCGGACACGGTGTAGACGGTTGCGCCGCGAATGCCCTTGAGGCTGATCGTGTCCGCATGGATCGAGATGAGCAGGTCGGCCTCATGCTGGCGGGCAATGCGCACGCGGTCGTCGAGCCGCAGGAACTCGTCCGTTTCGCGCGTCAGGAACACGTCGTATTTGCCGCTGGCGGCGAGCTTGTCGCGCAGTTCCATGGCAAAGGCGAGCGTCACGTTCTTTTCGACCGTCCCGTTCAGGCCCTCGGCACCGCCGTCGATGCCGCCATGGCCGGGATCGATGACGACGGTGAAATGATGGCCCGGATTGGAGACCGGCCCAGTACCGACCCTGCCGGCCTTGTCGGCGGAGACCGTCGAACCGGTGGTCAGCGCCTGATTGGCGAGCGCTGCGTCGAATTCCCGCTGCGAGGCCGCCGACATGTCGATGGCAATGCGGTAGCCGTTGCCGTCACCGTTCTTGAGCACGTCGAGATTGTCGACGGCGAACGGTCCCTTGCCGGTGAGAATCAGCCGCGATTTCCCCTCGCTGAGCTCGCCGTAACGCACGGCGCGGACAAGGCCGCGCGGCTTTACATCCTTGGCATTGAGGGCAAATTTGGTGGCCGGCAGATCGATGACCAGGCGATTGGGGCCGCGCAGCAGGAACCATTTGATGTCGGGCTCGCGGTCGAAATTGATGACGATGCGCATCTTGGTGGCATCGCCGGCCATCTTGTAGCTTATGGCGCCGAGCGGTACGTCGGCAGCACGCGAAAGCGGCGAAAAGACCAGGCAAGCCAGGATCAGCGGCAGCAGGCAGGCGGTGCGGAAGAACCAGCCTCCATGATGACGGCCCTTGTCTGCGAAGCCTGCCAGTCCCATCTTTCTACCAATCGCTCCCGTTTTGGCGTCATGCCCGATCGCTTGTCGAAGTGCCCTGTCGCTTGTCAAAGTGCCGGCAGACCGCGAACTCGATTAACGATTGGTATCCAGAGAAGGTTAACCAAGCCTTTTCATGGAAGGCTTGGGACCGGGGCTTCCGCTGCGGAACGGCTTTTTGCCGGCATCGGGAATCGGGGTTGCCTTCCAACCCGCCAAATCATAAAAGCGATGGTGGATCACTGCAATCCTGGAACCGTCCTCCTCCGCAGCTTCCTGCTACAGGTCAGACGCAAGACGGCTCCTTTCGCTTCAGGCGAAGAAGGCATCGGTGATCGCGACGATTTTCGCAGGCGTGCTCCCGTGGCGGGGGAATCGCCTGCGTGAGCAAAACGGCCGGGATTGTCCCGTGCCGGCTCTGTATGAGCAAACAAGCTGGTCCGGTTTTTCCCGGGCTTTGGTTCAAAAGGTTCTGCTGGTGACGATGGCTTCAAGCGCAATCATGGAAAGGTCCGCAACAAACCGCGCCACTACGGCTGCGGGCGGCACCGCCATGGCGCTCAGGCAGCGGCCGGCGGACGTTCAATTGTCCGGCACCCATGTTCCAGGTCCACGGCAGCGGGCATTGCCTCGCAAGCTGCGGCCGACGGCTGCCGGGAGGAAACGAAATAATGCCCAACAAAATGCTGATAGACGCCTCCCACCCGGAGGAAACACGCGTTGTCGTCGTTCGCGGTAACCGTATTGAAGAATTCGACTTTGAATCCCAGGACAAGAAGCAGCTCAAAGGAAACATCTATCTCGCCCGCGTAACGCGCGTCGAACCTTCCCTTCAGGCAGCCTTTGTCGAATATGGCGGCAACCGTCACGGTTTCCTCGCCTTCAGTGAAATACACCCCGACTACTACCAGATTCCGGTCGCCGACCGTCAGGCGCTGCTGCGTGCGGAAGCACAGGAAGCCCAGGACGAAGAGGACGAGGAAGCCGCCGAAGGCGAGGACCGCCAGAGCCGCGACCGTGGCAAGCGCGGACGCCGGCGCGGCGGCAAGAGCCGCGACCGCGGCGAGCACAGGCGCGAGGCAGGCGCGGCCGACGGCGAGAATGGCGAAGATGCCGTCGCAGAAAAGCTGGATGCCGTTGACGACAACACCATGTCCGACATTGCCGGACAGAGCGAGGGTGCCGCCGGGCAGAGCGATGAAGCCGCCGATCGCGGTGAGACCGAGCCGTCCGAAGGCGGTTCGAGTTCCATCGCTGCCAGCGTCGATGCCGACGTAATCTCGGAAGCCGTCCCGCAAGTCGAGGTAAGCGGGCCCGAGACAAGCGGGGCCGAGACAAGCGGCGAAGCAACCTCCGAAGACAATGATCGCGGCATGCTGGAAGAGGTGCAATCCTCGCATCCGGACGATCACGAGGTCGAATCGGTCGGCGCCGAGGACGCGCTGGAAGAAGTGCGCAACCGCCGCAAGCCGGTCCGTCGCCAGTACAAGATCCAGGAAGTGATCAAGCGCCGGCAGATCCTGCTGGTGCAGGTCGTCAAGGAAGAGCGCGGCAACAAGGGTGCAGCGCTGACCACCTACCTGTCGTTGGCCGGCCGCTATTCGGTGCTGATGCCGAACACGGCCCGCGGCGGCGGTATTTCGCGCAAGATCACCAATGCGCAGGACCGCAAGCGGCTGAAGGAAGTGGTCGCCGATCTCGAAGTGCCGCAAGGCATGGGTGTCATCCTGCGTACGGCAGGCGAAAGCCGCACCAAGGCAGAGATCAAGCGCGACTACGAATATTTGATGCGGCTTTGGGAAAACGTCCGCAATCTGACGCTGCAATCCACGGCCCCTGCCCTGGTTTACGAGGAAGGCAGCCTGATCAAGCGCTCGGTGCGCGACCTTTACAACAAGGATATCGACGAGATCCTGGTTTCCGGCGAAGAAGGCTACCGCGAGGCCAAGGACTTCATGCGCATGCTGATGCCGAGCCACGCCAAGGTGGTTCAGCCGTTCCGCGACACGACGCCGATCTTTGTGCGCAACGGCATCGAAGCGCAGCTCGACCGCATGCTGCAGCCGCAGGTGACGCTGAAGAGCGGCGGCTACATCATCATCAACCAGACGGAAGCGCTGGTCGCCATCGACGTCAATTCGGGCCGTTCCACCAAGGAGCACTCGATCGAGGACACCGCACTTCACACCAATCTGGAAGCCGCCGAGGAAGTCGCCCGGCAATTGAGGCTGCGCGATCTCGCCGGCCTCATCGTCATCGACTTCATCGATATGGAGGAGAACCGCAACAACCGCTCCGTCGAGAAGCGGCTGAAGGATCACCTCAAGAACGATCGTGCCCGCATCCAGGTCGGCCGCATCTCGCATTTCGGCCTGATGGAGATGTCGCGCCAGCGCATCCGCGCCAGCGTGCTGGAATCGACCATGAAGCCTTGCCCGCATTGCGGCGGCACCGGCCATGTGCGCTCCGATTCGTCGGTCGCGCTGATGGTGGTGCGGGCAATCGAGGAATTCCTGCTCAAGGATTCGCGCAGCCACATCACGGTGCGGACGCCGGCGGCGACCGCGCTCTATGTGCTCAATCACAAGCGCGGCACGCTGGTGGAATTCGAGCATCGCTTCGGCGTGACCATCACCATCGAAGCCGATGACGCGGTCGGTGCACAACACTATGCCATCTTCCGCGGCGCGCTGGCCGAAAAGCCGGAAGGCTTTGTCGAGGCGCGCACGTTCCCGGCCTATGTCGAGCCGGAAGAACCCGAGGACGAGATCGTCATCGAAGAGGAAGACGAGGCACCGGTGCAGGCCGAGCAGCCACGCCCTGCCCAGCAGCCTCAGCAGCCAAGGTCCGGCGAGGACGGCGAAGGCCGCGATCGCAAGCGCCGCAAGCGCCGCAGACGGCGCGGCGGCAAGGATCGTGAACATGGGGATCGTGAACACGGGGATCGTGAGCACGGGGAACGCGAACATGGCGATCGCGAGCATGGCGCTGCTGTGGAAGGTGCTTCCGTTTCGGCGCCGATAGACGATGCCTTCGTAGCCGCCGGCGATCAAGGTGCCGAAGCGGAACGTGAAGCGCCGGCCGGTGTTGCGGAAACGGCGGAAGCGGCGGACGACGGTCACGGCAAGAAGCGCCGGCGCGGCAAGCGCGGCGGCAAGCGCAATCGCCGCGAAGAGGGCGAAGGCGAGATCGAAGCCAGCGCCGGCGAGCCGGCCGCCATGACGGAAGGTGCCGTGTCGGAAGCACAGCCCGTGACCGGCGAGCCGGAAGGTGCGCCGCCGGCCGAAGAGCTTGCGGTGCGTGCTCCGGCGAATGACGACACGCCGAGCGCCGAAAAGCCGAAGAAGCCGCGCCGTACCGCCAAGCCGAAGAAGGTTGCGGCGGATGCAGTTGCCGAGATTGCGGGCGCCGAGACATCGGCTGCCGAGGCCGCCTCCGTGGCTTCCGGCGAGACCCCCACGCCGGTTCCGCAGGAGACCGAAGCGGCGGCTGCCGAGGAAACGCCGAAGGCCCGGCCGTCGCGGCGCAAGCCCGTACCGGTGGATGCTCCGGTCGTGCCGGTCGTCTCCTCGATCATCCCCGACGAGGCAAAGACCGAGGAAGCAAAGGCCGAGGACAAGCCGAAGCGTGCCGGCTGGTGGCAACGGAAGGGCTTTTTCTAAGCTTTTCCGTGCATTAGCCAGACTTTCTGATTAAAAAAAATCCCGCGCTGCCGATCGGCTGCGCGGGATTTTTTTTTGCCCCAATTCAGGCGACAACACTATGGCGCGAAGATCGACCAGTTCATCGTCTTCGCCAGTTTTTCCAGCGCAATCGAACCCAGCCTGGAATTGCCGTTGGCGTTGAGGCCTGGCGACCATACGGCAAGCGAGGCGACGCCCGGCACGATCCCCAATATGCCGCCGCCAACGCCGCTCTTGCCGGGAATGCCTACGCGGAAAGCGAAGTCGCCGGAGCCGTCATAGTGGCCGCAGGTCAGCATCATCGCGCCGATGCGGCGGGCGCGCTCTGCCGAGACGACGGAATGCCCGGTCGCCGGGTTCTTGCCGCCATTGGCAAGGAAGCGGCCAGCCAGGGCCAGTTGCCGGCAGCTCATGGCGATAGCGCAATGGTGGAAATAGACGCCCAGCGCCAGTTCCGGCGCATGGTGAAGATTGCCGAACGATTTCATGTAATTGGCAAGCGCGAAATTGCGAAAGCCGGTGGCGCGTTCGGACGCCGCGACCTCGCGGTCGATGACGATGGTGTCGTCATCGGCCAGGAACTGGATGAAGCGCAGGATCTCGCCGATCGCCTCGCGCGGCTGATGGCCGGCAAGCAGGATGTCCGAGACGACGATGGCGCCGGCATTGATGAATGGATTGCGCGGAATGCCGTTCTCGTGCTCGAGCTGGACGATCTAGTTGAACGGATTGCCCGAAGGTTCGCGCCCAACCCGCTGCCACAGCGCGTCGCCGACATTGCCGAGCGCCAGCGTCAGCGTGAACACCTTTGAGATGCTCTGGATCGAAAACGCCTCGTCGGCATCGCCCGCGGTCAGCACGCGGCCGTCATTGGTCACCGCGGCAATGCCGAATTTTTTCGGATCGATCTTGCCGAGTTGGGGAATATAGCTGGCGACGTCGCCGCGATCGGTTACGCTCCGCCATTTCGGCGGCGACCTCGCGCAACGCCTGTTCAAGTTGAGGCGCCTGTTCAAGCTCCGGCATCGTCGCCCCCGCTACTTCAGCCAGCGTTCGATACGCGCCATCGCCTCGACCATGTCGTCGTGGCTGCCGGCATAGGAAAAGCGCATCGTGCGATGGCCTTGCAGCGGGTCGAAATCGCGGCCCGGCGTCGCCGCCACATTCGCCTCGGCAAGCATCCGGCGCGCAAACGCCATGCTGTCATTGGTGTGCCTGGTGACATCGCAGAAGGCGTAGAACGCGCCGTCCATAGGCGCGGCCAAAGCAAAGCCGAGCTCCGGCAGGCGTTGCATCAGGAGCTCGCGGTTCCAGGCATAGCGCGCCTTCACCGCTTCCAGCTCTGGCGTCGCCTTGAACGCCTCGATCGCGGCAATCTGGGACAGTTCGGGCGGCGAGATGTAGAGGCTCTGGGCGATGCGCTCGACTGGCCGCACCAGTTCCTGCGGCAGCACCATCCAGCCGATGCGCCAGCCGGTCATGCAATAATATTTCGAGAAGGAATTGATCACCGTCACATCCGCGCCGAAAGCAAGCGCCGTCGTGTCGGGCGCCGCATAGGCCAGCCGGTGATAGATTTCGTCCGAGATGACGGCGATGCCGAGCTCTTGCGCCGTTTTGACCAGCGCCTCGAGATCGCCGGCGGGAATGACCGCGCCGGTCGGGTTGGCCGGGCTGGCGAACAGCACGCCCTTCAGCGGTTTTTCGCGATGCGCGGCTTGCAGGTGCTCGGCATGCAGATAGGCGGCGCCGTCCAACTCGATCTCGACGATGTCGATGCCGAGCGCGGCCATGATGTTGCGATAGGCAGGATAGCCGGGCGCAGCGATGGCGACGCGGTCGCCTGGATCGAACATTGCCAGGAAAGCGAGGTTGAAGGCAGCCGACGATCCGGTGGTGACGGCTATCCGCTCGGGCGAAACGTCAAGCCCGTAGTGCTCGCCATAATGCGTCGCGATCGCCTTGCGTAGACCGGCGAGGCCCAGCGCGTCGGTATAGCCGATGCGGCCTGCTTTCAAGGCATTGGCCGCCGCTTCGCGAACCCCGGCCGGCGCCGGATCGGAAGGTTGGCCGACGGCCATAGAAACGACCGGCAGGCCCTTGGCTTTCAGCCGATTCGCCTCGGCCAGGATGTCCATGGCATGGAACGGTTCGACCGCGCCGCGGCGCGAAAGCGAAACAACCATTTTTCAATCCACCACACTTGTCCACACGTGCCGGCCATGCTGGCCGCGCCGCACAAATGCCCGATTGGTGTGGGGATCACAAGTTCGGTAAGTTTAGGCTGCCGACTTTTCATCCTTCGCCCACTCGTCTACCAGTGGACCTGCCATGTTGAGCCGACCCAAATCGACGATCGCCAGGACAGCGCGCGCCCTCGCGATGCTTTCGCTTGCCGTGGTGGTCGCCATAGCCGGCTCGGTCAATGCCTTTGCGCAGAATGTGCCGGTTGTGCGCGATGCCGAGATCGAGGCGCTGGTGCGCGATTACGCGCGGCCGATCTTCAAGGCGGCGGGCTTGTCGGGCGACGCCATCAACATCGTGCTGGTCAACGACCAGAGCTTCAACGCCTTTGTTGCCGGCCGCCGGCTGTTCATCAACACCGGCGCGCTGATGACGGCCGAAACGCCCAACGAGATCATTGGCGTCATTGCCCACGAGGCCGGCCATATCGCCGGCGGACACCAGCAGAAATTGCGAGAACAGCTCGAGCGCGCCAAGACGATGGCGATCCTGGCGACGCTGCTTGGCGCCGGCGCCATGGTGGCCGGCGCCACCAGCAACAGCCGCGGTCTCGCCGGCGCCGGCATGGGCGTGGTGGCCGGCGGCGGCGAGATGGCGCAACGCAGTATCCTCGCTTATCAGCGCACCGAAGAGATGACCGCCGACCGTTCGGCGATCACCTATCTCAATGCAACCGGCCAGTCCGGCATGGGCATGCTGAAGACGTTTGGCCGCTTCCAGAACGCATTGTCGCTCTCGGGCGCGCAAGTCGATCCCTACAGGATCAGCCATCCGATGCCGCAGGAGCGTATTGCCAATCTCGAAGTGCTGGTGAAGCAGAGCCCTTACGTCGACAAGGTCGACCCGCCGGCACTGCAGCAGCGCCACGACATGATGCGCATCAAGATCGCCGCCTACATGCAGGGCCAGGCGGCGGCGTCGCGATTGATGCGCAAGAACCCCGGCAGCCTCGCCTCACGCTATGGCGACGCGCAGATGACCTATCTGTTCGGCAATCTGGCGTCGGCGCTCACCAAGACCAACGCGTTGATCAAGGAACAGCCGAAAAATCCCTATTTCCAGGAATTGCGCGGCGACATCCTGATGAAGGCGAACCGGCCGAAGGATGCGGCGGACGCCTATGCCAAGTCGGTCAGCCTCGATCCGGCGCGATCGGGGCTGCTGCCGGTCTCGTACGGCCAGGCGCTGATGGCGATCGGCACGCAGGATTCGCTGAAGAAGGCGGTGGCGCAGATCAACACCGGCCTCGGACGGGATCGCGAAAACGCCGCCGGATACCGCTATCTGGCACAGGCTTACGGGGAACTCGGCAACATCCCGGCCGCCGAGCTTGCAACCGCCGAAGGGCATTTCTATTCCGGCGACTACAAGAATGCGAAAATCTTCGCCATGCGGGCGCAGCAGAGCATGAAGCGGGGCGAGCCGGGCTGGCTTCGCGCGCAGGACATTATAAACTACGCACCATCAGGTAAGAAGAAGTGAACCTTTCGGACGCAGGCTGCGACACAGCCAAACCGGGCGGACCCGAACACAGGCAAGAGGATCGAGGATTATGACAAAGGCAATTCTGCTGGGCACTACCGGAGTGGCAGCGGCTCTCGCCATGCTGGCGTTCGGCTTCGTCGCCGGCAATCCGCAGACGGCGAAGGCCGGCACGGCACAGCTTGCCCAGACGACGTCCTCAGGTACCAAGCTCGACCGTGCCGAAATCGAAGGCATCGTCCGCGACTATCTGCTGAAGAACCCGGAAGTGCTCCTGGAGGCCCAGCAGGCACTCGAGGCCAAGCAGAAGGAAGAACAGCGCGTCGCCAGTCTCGGTGTCATCAAAGACGCCAAGGACCAGATCTTCAATTCCTCATTCGACGGTGTTGTCGGCAATCCGAACGGCAAGGTCACCATCGTCGAATTCTATGATTATAATTGCGGCTACTGCAAACGCGCCATCGACGACATGCGCGCGCTGACCAAGGCCGATCCGGACCTGCGCTTCGTGCTCAAGGAGTTCCCCATCCTCGGCCCGGATTCGCAGAAGGCGAGCGTCGTCTCGATGGCCTTCCATTTGATGAAGCCGGAGAAATACGGCGAATTCCACAATGCCCTGCTCGGCGGCCAGGGGCGCGCCACCGAGGCGGCGGCGATCAAGGTGGCGCTGTCGCTCGGCGCCGACGAGGCGGCGCTGCGCGAAAAGATGAAGGACCCGAGCATCACCGAGGCCTTCTCCAAGACCTATGACCTCGCCACCAAGCTCGCCATCACCGGAACGCCGTCCTATGTCGTCGGCAACGAGGTGGTGTTCGGCGCGCTTGGCCAGGAAGTGCTGGCCGAAAAGATCGAGGCGGCGAAGGCCGCGCTCTGATCAGCATTCGGGTTTCGATTAGGCTGCGGGTTTCTGGCACGGGCCGTTTTCCGGCTGTTGTGGACGGCGAAAGAACGCACTTGCGCTCTTTTCGCCAGCGTCTATGCCCATTATAGAGGGTCCGGCGCGCCGGCTTAGCCGCGCCGGGAAAGGTCGGCATTTTTTGAAAACGGTTTTCGTCCTGAACGGCCCCAATCTCAACGCGCTCGGCAAGCGCGAGCCGGGCATCTATGGCGGCAAGACGCTTGCCGCGATCGCGGACGACTGCAAGCAGGCAGGTGCCGCACTTGGGCTGGAGATCGATTTCCGCCAGTCGAACCATGAGGGCGACCTCGTCGACTGGATCCACGAGGCCGCCGACAAGGCCGCCGCAATCGTCATCAATCCGGGCGCCTACGGCCATACCTCGATCGCCATTCACGATGCCATCCGCGCCGTCGCGCCGCTGCCGGTCGCTGAGGTGCATCTCTCCAACATCCACGCGCGGGAACCATTCCGCCACGTCTCGATGGTCGCGCCGGTCGCCGTCGGCATGATCTGCGGGTTCGGGCCGCTCGGCTACACGCTGGCGCTGCAGGCGCTGGCTGCACGCCTATGACCGGCCAACAAACAGAAGGCTCGAAAATGTCGATAAAGAAGAACGGTGTTGACCAGCAGCTGATCCGCGATCTGGCGGGCATACTGAACGACACCAACCTGACCGAGATCGAGGTCGAGCTGGGCGATCTGAAGGTGCGCGTCTCGCGGCAGGCGCCGGCCGTCCATGCCGTCGCCGCAGCTCAGCCGGCCTATGCCCCGGCAGCTGCGCAGCCTGCGGCAGCGGCCGCGCCGGCGACGCCCGACGTGTCGAAGAACGCCGTTGCCTCGCCGATGGTCGGCACCGCCTATCTGGCACCGTCGCCCGACGCCAGGCCGTTCATCGAAATCGGCCAGAAGGTCAAGGAAGGCCAGACGCTGCTGATCATCGAAGCAATGAAGACGATGAACCAGATCCCCTCGCCGCGCGCCGGCACGGTGACGGCGATCCTGTTCGAAGATGCGCAGCCGGTCGAATATGGCATGCCGCTCGTCGTGATCGAGTAGAGCCGGGAACAGGCGAAAGATGTTCCAGAAAATCCTCATCGCTAATCGCGGCGAAATCGCCCTCAGGGTGCTGCGCGCCTGCAAGGAGCTCGGCATCCAGACGGTGGTGGTGCATTCGACCGCCGACGCCGACGCCATGCATGTGCGTCTCGCCGACGAGAGCGTCTGCATCGGCCCGCCGCCGTCGCGCGACAGCTATCTCAACATCCACCAGATCGTCGCCGCCTGCGAGATCACCGGCGCCGACGCGGTGCATCCCGGCTACGGTTTTCTGTCGGAGAACGCCAAGTTCGCCGACATCCTCGCCGCGCACAACATCACCTTCATCGGCCCGACCGGCGACCATATCCGCATCATGGGTGACAAGATCGAGGCCAAGCGTACCGCAAAACGCCTCGGCATTCCCGTGGTGCCCGGCTCCGACGGCGCGGTCACCGAGGACAAGGAAGCCAAGCGCATTGCCGCCGCGATCGGCTACCCCGTGATCATCAAGGCATCGGCCGGCGGCGGCGGGCGCGGCATGAAAGTGGCGCGTAGCGAGGCCGATCTCGAGGTGGCGCTGCAGACGGCACGCTCGGAGGCGGGTGCGGCCTTCGGCGACGACGCAGTCTATATCGAGAAATATCTGCAGAAGCCGCGCCATATCGAAGTGCAGGTGTTCGGCGACGGCGCCGGGCGCGGCGTGCATTTCGGCGAGCGCGACTGCTCGCTGCAGCGCCGCCACCAGAAGGTCTGGGAAGAAGCGCCCTCGCCGGCGCTCAATGCCGAGGAGCGCGCGCATATTGGCGGCGTCTGCGCCAGGGCGATCGCCGATCTCGGCTATTCCGGCGCCGGCACCATCGAATTCCTCTATGAGGACGGCGAGTTCTATTTCATCGAGATGAACACGCGCCTGCAGGTCGAACATCCGGTGACCGAGGCGATCACCGGCATCGACCTCGTGCACGAGCAGATCCGCGTCGCCTCGGGCGGCGGGCTTTCGGTGCGCCAGGAGGATATCCGCTTCCACGGCCATGCCATAGAATGCCGCATCAATGCCGAGGATCCGCGCACCTTCACGCCCTCGCCGGGCACCATCACCCATTTCCACACGCCGGGCGGCCTCGGTATCCGCGTCGATTCCGGCGTCTATTCGGGCTACAAGATCCCGCCCTACTACGACAGCCTGATCGGCAAGCTGATCGTGCACGGCCGCAACCGCGTCGAATGCATGATGCGGCTGCGGCGCGCGCTCGACGAATTCGTCGTCGACGGCATCAAGACGACGCTGCCACTGTTTCGCGACCTCGTTGGCAACGCCGACATCGCCAATGGCGACTACGACATCCATTGGCTGGAAAAATACCTGGCCGAAGGCGAGTGATACAGGGCGAAGCGATGACCCGTCCCTACGCACCCGGTTATCGCATCCCGACCGACCTTTTGCTCAAAGCCTATGCCTCCGGCGTCTTCCCGATGGCCGAAAGCGCCAATGACCCCGAAGTATTCTGGGTGCGGCCGGAGACGCGCGGCATCATTCCGCTCGACGGGTTCCACATACCGAAAAGCCTGAGAAAGACGATCCGCAAGAACCTGTTCGAGTTCCGCATCGATTTCGACTTTGAGGCGACGATCGAGGCCTGCGCTGAAAGGCGCGAGGAACGTCGGTCGACGTGGATCAACGCGCCGATCCGCGAAGCCTATATCGAGCTGCATCGGATGGGCCATTGCCATTCGGTCGAGGCCTGGCACAACGACCGATTGGTCGGGGGGCTCTACGGCGTATCGCTCGGCCGCGTGTTCTTCGGCGAGAGCATGTTCGCCAGGGAGACCGACGCGTCAAAGGCCTGCCTGGTTCACCTCGTCGAACGCCTGAAGGCGCGTGGCTTTGCACTGCTCGATACGCAGTTCACCACCGAGCATCTCAAACGCTTCGGTGCAATCGACGTGCCGCGCGGCAAGTACGAGAAGATGCTGGCCGAGGCGCTGAAGGGCGAGGCCGTGTTTTTTCCATAACCTGGAATGGCTCATCGTTTCACGGAAACGCAATTCCGGACGGAAAGCCGTTCACACTTCCTGGAATTGCTCTTGCGGCCGGTCAGCCTTTTGCTGCCGTCACCAGCGGCGTCTGTGCGTGGAACATCATCTTCCAGCCATTGACGCGGTGGACATAGCCGGTGCTGACCAGCGCCGCATAGGCTTCGCCATCTTGCCGCGTCGCACGCGCCTCGTAGGTCAGCATGACGATGTCGCTGCCCGGCTCGATGATGCCCTTGAGGTCGATGTCGAGATCGCGCCAGCGGTTCGGGTCCGTGGCAGTTGCGGCCAGATCGGTATTGCTCATCACCCGCGCCATCTGCGGGAAGGCCACCAGGCAGTCGGTATCGGCATTGGCCTTGAAATAGTCGGCACCGCCGCTCCAGAATCCCCTTTCGATGTCGAGAAGTTCGTTCTTGTTGGCCATCATCATGGCAACCTCCTCCGTAGAGAGGCACCAACGCTCGGGCAACGCGGCGGTTCCGCAGGGCGCGGTATGCGCCGCGCACTGACAGATTCTAGTTGGTTTTGGCGGCGGCGGGTGCCGGCACGTCGGACTTCTGCTTGCAGCCCTTCAGCCAGATATCATAGACGGCATGCTCGACGGCGTTGATCCCGGGGCTTTCGGCAAACATCCAGCCGGTGAAGATACGGCGTATTTTCCGATCGAGCGTGATCTCGTCGACCTCGACGAACGAATCCGTCTTCGGCTCTTCGTTTTCGGGCCGCGAATAGCAGATGCGCGGCGTCACCTGCAAAGCGCCGAACTGCACCGTCTCGTCGATATAAACATCGAAGGTGATGATACGGCCGGTGATCTTGTCAATGCCGGCGAATTCAGCGACTGGATTGGTGATGCGCTCGGATACTGCCGGTGCTGCAGGCGCCACCGACGCGTCCGGCGCAGGCGGCGCCAATTCCTGCGCAGTAGCGAGCGCCACCATAGAAGCGAGAACGACCGCGGTTAATCCGCCCGTCAAAATTCGGCTGAACATGCTCATGCAAGGTCCGGTGGTTTGCGCCCGGGTGATTCTCTTAACGCCAAGGCTAGTTGCTGCTGTCGGATCAGCAAACAGCTAAACAGCAATTGTGGCGACAAAGGACCGCCCCCGTGGGGACCGCGCGCGTGTCGCGGCGATCGATCACGAACCAGGCGTCCAGGCGTCGTAGTCGCCCGTCACCTGCGGACGATGCTGGTTGGTCAGCACCGAGCCTTTCGGGCGATAGGCCGCGGGGCTGCCGGTGAGGTTCGGCACATGCGGCTTTTGCCAGTCGCGTGGCTTGTAGTCTTCGCTTGGCGGCGCAACGTCGACACGATGATGGATCCAGCCATGCCAGCCGGGCGGAATCGCCGAGGCTTCCGAATAGTCGCGGTAGATGACCCAGCGACGGGTGCGGCCTTCCGAATCGACGCCGCCCTCATAGTAGACGTTGCCGACCTCGTCCTGCCCGACCTTCTTGCCGTGCCGCCAGGTGTGGAAGCGCGTTCCCAATGTCTGGCTGTTCCACCAGGTGAAAAACTGCAGAAGGAAAGTCTTCATCCAAATCCTCGTGGCAAGTCCTTGAAGCAAGTCCTCGCGGCGGCTGCGGCGCCTGTTCCTGCTTATGGCGTCACGGCATTGCGAAGGCAAGGGTCTTGCCGCACCAGGCGAGCAAATGGCTGACGGGAAAGCAATACGTTCATGCTATTTTCGCGGCCGTCCGAAGCAGATGAAATAGGTTGTTGGCAACCTTACGCAGCGTTATTCTAGCAGTTGAAGCTTCGTTGCCTCAAGGACGGCAAATGAGAGGGGCTCATGTCATCGCTGGCGGGCACGGCCGGTCGCGCATTGCCGCAGGTCGTTGAGGCGATCTACGATTCGATTGCCGACGTCGACCGCTGGCAGACGACACTCGAGGCCATCTGCAATCTGGCGGAAGGCCAGCTTGCCATGCTCGCCGTCATCGACACGATCAGCAGCTCCGCGCGATTTTCGGTGTCCTGCGGCGATCCCGCAGTTCTTGAGCCGTTGAAGCATGACTACGGCTCGCAAGTGCCGTTCTATGCGGCGGTTCCCAAGATGGAGATCGACGTGCCGTTCACCGTCGATTCGATCTACGCTTTGCAAGGCCCGGATACGCGACAGAGATGGCTCGAAAGCCGCATCGTGCGCGAATGGGTGCAACCCAACCGCCTGGACGATTTCTTCTGGGTGGCGTTGATGAAGCGGCCGACCCGGATCGGCACGTTGATGGTGGTGACCGACAAGGACAGGCGCCAGATTTCCCGCGAGGATCTCGAGCTTGTCAGCCTGCTGGCACCGCATGTGCGGCGCGCGGTGACCATCGGCGACCTGTTCGAAGCCGAGCGGCGCAAGGCGGAAATCTTCCGTTCCATCATCGAAAGCCTCGACCATCCGGTGCTGATCGTGGCCGAAGACATGACCATCATCTTCGCCAACCCGTCAGCCGAAGCGCTGCTCGCCGAAAACATCTCGGTCGCTTGCGTGCGCGGACAGCTTTCCTTCACCTATGCCAACGCCAACGCCGCAATCGGCCGTGCCGTCCAGCTCGGCACGCGCGACGAATTCGCGCTCGGACCTTGCGGCATCAACATTCCCCTGGCCAGGACGGTCGTTCCGGCAGTGGCCCATGTCATGCCGCTGGCGCGGCGTGAAATCTCGGCGCGCATCTCGCAACGCGCCGCCGCAGCGATCTTCATCGCCGCGGCCGGTTCGACACCGACCCCGGCGCTGGACGCCATTGCGGCGCTGTTCGGACTGACCGCGGCAGAAAGGCGAGTCGCCGGTCACGTTGCCGCCGGCCTGACGCGAAAGGAAATTGCCGCGGCCGGCGGCGTCTCGGACGGCACCGTCAAGTCGCAGCTGGCGACGATCTTCGACAAGACCGGTACCGGCGATCAGCGCGAGCTCGAACTGTTGATGCGCGAATTGTCACCGCCGTTGCGCTCCAGTTGATTTTGCTCAGGTTCCCCGGACCGGCAGCGGTCCAAAAGACTCGGCCGGTAAGTTTTTCAAACCTTTGACACCATCGTCCGCAAAATCTGGGAAACAAAACCGGCATCGTTGCAATTCGGCCAAAATCATGGTGCGGTCGTTCGCGGTCCAGAAACGCGGCACTATGCTCGGCTGGAATGAAAATGGTTTCTGGCGCGGATCTCGATCTTTGACACCGACATCTACCGAGCGGCTGCTCCCCTACCTCTTTCTGCTTGGGCTGATCGCAATCGCGGTCGCTTTCCGGCCACTGCTGCCCGTCGACGAAACGCGATATCTCAGCGTCACCTGGGAAATGTATCTGAGCGGACAGATCTTCGTCCCGACGATGAATTTCGCGCCCTATCTGCAGAAGCCGCCACTGCTGTTTTGGCTTATCGACCTTGTCTGGAACATTTTCGGCGCCAGCCGGCCGGCGGCGATGCTGGTCATCTTCGCCGCCTCCTCGCTCGTCATCTGGCTGACGACGGCTTTGGCAAAGACCCTGTTTCCGGGCCGCGACGACATCGCTCGGCGCATCCCCTGGCTGGTTGCCGGAAGCAGCGTGTTCGTCATCTATTCGACGCTGATCCTGTTCGACCTGTTGCTGACGGTCTTTGTGCTCGCCGCGCTGTTGTCGTTGATTGCCTTTGCCCGCAGCGGCAACCGCTGGCAGGCCGTTCTGGCCGGGCTGTTCATCGGCGCGGGCGTGCTGACGAAAGGCCCGGTGGTGCTGATCCATATCGGCGCGCCCATCGTGTTCTACCCGTTCTGGCGCGACCGGCGGGCGGGACTGACGACACCGAACTTCCTCGCTGGAGTGGGCCTGGCCCTGCTCGCCGCGCTGATTCCGGTGGCGATCTGGCTGGTGCCGGCGACCATCCTGACAAAAGGCAATTTCGTCTACGATCTCGTCTGGAACCAGTCGGCGGGGCGTGTCACCGGCAATTTGCGCAATTCGCATGGCCGGCCGTTCTATTTCTATCTGCTGCTGCTGCCCGTCATGTTCATACCGTGGATCTTCATACCCGAGGTGTGGCGGTTGAAGGTGCGCACGCGGATACGCAGCCTGATCGACGCGAAGTCGCCGGATCTGCGCGCCTTGCGCCTGCTGTCATTCTCGTTCGTTGCCGTGTTTCTGGTGTTCAGCGCGATATCCGGCAAGCAGCCTCATTATGTCGTGCCGATGTTGCCGTTCGTGGTCATCCTGTTCGGCTATTTCATGGCGGAGATCCCGCTCGCCAGGCTGAAGAGCTCGGCCATCGTCATGCTTGTCATTTTCGGCATTGGCCACGCGGTGGCATCGGCAACCGCGTTCAAACGCTATGATCTGACGCCGCTCGCCAACTTCATCTACGAGCGAAAGGATGCGGACTGGGCCGTGGCTTTCGACTATCAGGGCGAAGTCGGCTTCCTGGCCCGGTTGCAAAAGCCGTTCGAAAGCACCGACAAACCGGAAGAATGGCTTGGCTCGCATCCCAGCGGCTATGTCATCGACAAGGTTTCCAAGGATCCCGGCACTGCAGGGCAAATCGCGTTCCGGCTTCGCGTCGAACGCGGCTATCTCGTCGTGCTGAAGGGACAGCATTGACGATCGTCACCGGTATGCGAGTTCGTCCCCCGCGCGGGAGATGAAGGCGTTGCTGCTTCGTGGTTCCATCGCTCGATAGAACCGGGAGGTATTCATGCGCAAGCTCATCTCGACGACGCTTTTTGCCGTATCGCTCGCTGTGGCCGGCCTTGCCGCCGATCCGGCATGGAGCTTCAAATGTCAGTCCGGAACGATTGGGCAAGGCAGTTGCTCCTGCTCCGGGACCGCCGACTGCACCGATATGCGGCATTCCAAAATGTGCAAGGGCGACCTGAACTGCGGTTCGGGCAAATGCTCCTGCACGGCCGCATTGGTAGTCGACCCCGGCCCGAAAACCCCCAAGCCCAAGGTCGTCGCGCCGATGGCGACAACCAAAGGCGTCGTGAAGCAGTAGATATCCAATCCGAAAGGACGGCGGCCCGACGTCGCTGGGCCGGCCCGATGTTTCGCGGTTCGTCCCCCGTGCGGGCGATGAACCGCTGTCGAAGAAATGGTGTTGTCTAGCCGGAGGGTGGTTTCCAACCGAAAGAGCGAGGATACCATGTTGAAAACCTGCACGATGCTGTTTTTCTGCCTGATGGCGGCCGCCGCGGCCGCCCAGCCGCCGCCGTCGGGGCCGCCGGTTCCCAGTGCGGCACTTGCCCCATGCAACGCCACGCAATCGAACAGGCCCTGCAAAGCCGAACTCGGCGTGTTCCTGATCACCAACACCGTCCGCAACCTGGCGCAAGCCAAGGTCGACGCCACCAACGCACAGCTGGCCGCCCAGGGACGATCGTCACGCGCATCGATTGAATCGCTGAAGCAATGGCGGCCGTCGCGCTTTGCGACGCAGATGCTGAACCAGCCGAACAGCTGGTTTGTCAAAGTTCCTTACATCCTGACCATCAAAGTCTCGATCCCGGTGACCTCCGACCGCCACATCGGCATTCCCTTAGACGTCAACGTCTTCTGCAGCGGCTGGCAGACCGATTCCAGCCAGGTCATCATTCGCTCGCAACCCGGCCCGGCGAGCTTCGAGGGCGGCAACATCCTCGAAGACGTTTTCAACGTCGGCAACTACATCGACGCTCAGGTACGCAGCTCGTTTTCGGCACCTCTGCCGGTGACGACGCCGGTTCCAAATTCGAAATGCTCGGCAATAGACGGCTCCGACGCCGGCACGCAGGCCACCGGCGATGATCTCATCTTCTGGACGGTGCCGCGGCGCAACCTGGTGGTGACGGACGCCATAGCCAAGCCGACGGTTGAAGTGACCTTCGACAGCCTCACACGCCTGCCAGCCCGCGACTTCCACAACAATGTCGTCTACGCGGAATCCGAGGCCATAAACCTCAACGTCTATGCCAATGAGGATGGCCGTCAGAAGGCGCTGACGATGCGCGAAGGCGACGTGGCTGCGCTGAACGTTCCCGCAGTACGGCTGGACGCGCGAAAATACGATTCGCTGGTCGTCATCGGCAATGTCGACCAGCCGCCGAACGACCCCAGAGACAGCGCCTTCGCAGTAGCGGCCAAGACTGCGGGATTCGGTGCCGGTTCCAAGATCATGCAGATCCCGAAGTGGTATTCGAGGCCGCCGGACCAGTTCAATCCCAAGCCTACATGGATCAGAGTTCCCGGCTATGAGCTGCACTATACGGTACGCTATCTCAACAGCGGCGGGCTGGCCGTCGATGGTGGAACCAGTACGGTCCGGCCTCCAAAAGTCGCCGTTCCGATAGAGACGCTCATCAAGCCGAAAACGCCCTGACGCGGCCGCTCGCGGATGACGGCGGCGGTTCAGACCGCTACCGCCTTCCCCCGCGCGGCAGATGCGGCAGCACCGGCATCATGGCCTGATCTTGCCGGAACAAACGCGCCGCTGCGCCACGAGCGAGCGGCGCCATCGATGGAGACAAACGATGCAGCACCTTCCCCTCACCATGCCCGCCGTCAGGATCATTGCGGCAATCTCGCTGCTTGCCTTCCCGAACTTCCTGCCGCCGGTCACGAGCCCGGCGAACGCGCTGCCGGTCAGCCAATCCTGCCGGATCACCACCTATTACAAGACTGCGGCAAAGGCGACGGAGGTTGGCGTGCGCTCGACGTGCCAGGGCGTCAAAAAATGGGGTGTCACCTCGAAATATTACGAGGTGGAAAAAATCGAAGCCGCCACGCCCCCGCACACGTCGGGCGGCGGCGGCAGCCTGCCGTGCGAGTTTCTCGCTGCCGGCTGCTCCAACCTGCCTGAGAAACGCAACTGAGCGCCAGGCAAACGAGCTAGCCGATCGCCTTCTCCAAAACCAGCGCCGGCAATCCCGAGGCGCCGCCGCAATCGGCCGTGTTGCCGGCGGGCAAGAACCCCCTCGAGCGGTAGAAGGCGACAGCCGGAGCATTTGCTTCCTCGACCTCGACACGCAGCGTCCGGGCCTCCGGAAAGCTGGCCTCGATCTCGTCCAGCAGCGCCTGGCCGATGCCTTGCCTCTGCCAGGCCGGATGCACGTAAAGCTGGTTCAGCATGACGATCCTGGCATCCGTGGTAGCGGCGGCGAAAGCCATGCCGCCGATGTTTTTGCCGTCGTCGGCGACCAGGAACTCCGAGTTGGGCCGCATCAGCCGTGCTTTGAGCGCGGCGACAGAATGCCATTCATCGGTGATTTCGGTGACCCGCGGCCCGCCGTAGATGGCATCATAGGTGGCATGCCATGTCTCGACCAGCAATGCGCGCACCGCCGCAAGATCTCGCTCGCCAGCGGTGCGAACGAACATCCTACTCGATCCCGAGCCTGGCCTTGACCAGCTCGTTGACCGCCTGCGGGTTGGCTTTGCCGCCGGTCGCCTTCATCACCTGGCCGACGAACCAGCCGGCCATGGTCGGCTTGGCGCGCGCCTGTTCGACCTTGTCCGGGTTGGCCGCGATCACCTCGTCGACCGCCTTTTCGATGGCGCCGGTATCGGTGACCTGCTTCATGCCGCGGCTTTCGACCAGCTGACGCGGATCGCCGCCCTCGTTCCAGACGATCTCGAACAGATCCTTGGCGATCTTGCCGGAGATGGTGCCTTCCTTGATCAGATCGATGACCGCGCCGAGCTGATCGGGCGAAACCGGAGCATTTTCAATACTCTTGCCGGCTCTGTTCAACGCACCCAGCAAATCGTTGATGACCCAGTTGGCGGCAAGCTTGCCATCGCGACCAGCGGCCACCTTCTCGAAATAGTCGGCGACCGCCTTTTCCGATACCAGGATCGAGGCGTCGTAGGTCGACAGGCCGAGCGAGGTGATCAGCCGCGCCTTTTTCGCGTCGGGAAGTTCCGGCAGGTCCTTTGCCAACTCGTCGATATAGGCCTGGTCGAATTCCAGCGGCAGAAGGTCGGGATCGGGGAAATAGCGGTAGTCGTGCGCTTCTTCCTTGGAACGCATCGAGCGCGTTTCTCCCTTGTTGGGGTCGAACAGCCGCGTTTCCTGGTCGATCTTGCCGCCGTCCTCCAGGATGGCGATCTGGCGGCGTGCCTCGTAGTCGATGGCCTGGCCGATGAAACGGATGGAGTTGACGTTCTTGATCTCGCAGCGCGTACCGAATTCGCCGCCGGGCCGGCGCACCGAGACGTTGACGTCGGCGCGCAGCGAGCCTTCGTCCATATTGCCGTCGCACGTGCCGAGGTAGCGCACGATGGTGCGCAGCTTGGTGACATAGGCCTTGGCTTCATCGGCGGAGCGCATATCCGGCTTGGAGACGATCTCCATCAGCGCCACGCCGGAGCGGTTGAGATCGACATAGGACATCGTCGCATGCTGGTCGTGCATCGACTTGCCGGCGTCCTGCTCCAGGTGCAGGCGCTCGATGCCGACCTCGATGTCCTCGAATTCGCCCTGCCGGTCCGGGCCGACCGAGACGATCACCTTCCCCTCGCCGACGATCGGCTGCTTGAACTGCGAGATCTGGTAGCCCTGCGGCAGGTCGGGATAGAAATAGTTTTTCCTGTCGAAGACCGATTTGTGGTTGATCTCGGCCTTCAGGCCCAGCCCGGTGCGGATCGCCTGCTTGACGCATTCCTCGTTGATGACCGGCAGCATGCCGGGCATCGCCGCGTCGACCAGGCTGACATTGGCGTTGGGCGCGGCGCCGAAAATGGTCGAGGCGCCGGAAAACAGCTTTGCCTGCGAGGTCACCTGCGCGTGGACCTCGAGGCCGATGATGATCTCCCAGTCGCCGGTGGCGCCGGGAACCAGGCGCTTGGCGTCGGGCGTGCGGGTGTCGATAATGCTCATAAGGGCCTGCATACTGAAATTGCGGATATGCGAGAACGCATATTTTGCTGTGCAACTTCGCTAGTGCAAACCGCCAAAAGAGACAAGCGCAAAGCCGCAGGCGCCAACGCGGCACAGGCCCGCACCTGCCGCGACGAACTGCGATAGCAGCTTGAAAAATCGACCTGCCGGCAACCCGGCCGCCGTCACCTATGCCGTGGCGATATAGGCCCTGATCTCCTCGGCCTCGCGCTCGACATCCTCGATGCGCCGCTTGACCACGTCGCCGATCGACACGATGCCGTCGAGCAGCCCGTTCTTTTCCACCGGCAGATGGCGGAAGCGGCCCTTGGTCATGATCTCCATGACCTCGTTGACGGTGTGGTTCTCATTGCAGATCTTCACCTTGGGCGTCATCGCCGAGCGGACGGCAAGGTCGAGCGCCGCCGCCCCCTCCTTGGCGAGAACCCGCACCACATCGCGCTCGGAAAGAATGCCGACGATCTTGTGATCGCCGTTGGTGATGACCAGCGCGCCGATCCTGTGTTCGGAAAGCATGCGGATGGCTTCGCTGAGCTTTTCGTTCGGCCCGAGCGTCACCACGTCGTGGCCTTTTGCCTCGAGAATTGCCTTAACAGTCATGGCGTCCTCCTCTGCATTTCCTGCCGGCTCCTGCCCTGGCCGGCTTGCCCTGGGATGAACATGGTGCGCCGCGAACGGTTGCATTTCAAGTGCGGCCGTCTCAGGTCTCCGGCTCGTCCGCCTGCCGGGGCACCTGCTCTCGCCGATCAAAAAACCGCAGGCCGAAAAAGCCGGCAAGAAAGCCGCCAATATGGGCTTCCCAGGCGATCTGGCCGTCAATGCCAGGCGCCAGGCCGAAGAGGCCGGTCGCGAGGTTGATCACCATCCACATGGCGAGAAAGGTGACGACGCCGCGCGAGCGCAGCACCGCCGCCATCGGCAAAGGCTGGCCGGCGAAGGCGGCCTTGCCCGACGATCGGTCAATGCGGAAGCCGTAGCGTGCCGCCGCGCCCATCATGCCGGAAATCGCGCCGGAGGCGCCGACCAGCGGCGCCTCGCCAAGCGGGTGCATGGCCCAGAACAACGCCACCGCCGCCAGTCCGGTCGCGGCGAAGAACAGGCTGAAGCGCAGCGCGCCGAAGCGGTTGGCCAACGGTGAGCCGAAGGCCGCGAGCCACACCATGTTGATGGCAAGATGGGCAAAGCCGCCATGCAGGAAGGCATAGGTAAAGGGGCTCGAAAACGCGAAGAAATCCAGATCGAAGCGGCCCGAATAGCGGATGGGGACAAAGGCAGCCCGGACAAGCAGTTCGAAGTCCTGGTCGTCGGTCAGCCAATAGACCCGGATCAGATGGACCGCGACGCAGATGCCGATCACCGCCAGCACCACGGGCGGCAGGTTGAACACCGGTTCGCGGCGCTGCTCCGGTTCGCGGGCGGCAGGCCCGCTCTCGCCCTGCTCGATCTCCGGTGGGCTTTCTGGGTCGCTCATATGGCTTGCACTCAGTCGCTGGATTGGACTTGGCGAGCATGTAGATCACGGCCAACCGAATCACAAACGGCGAATCAGCAGCCCCGAATCAAAAAAAGAAGCCGTCCAAGGTTTCCCTTGAACGGCTGGTCGAGCCCCCCTGCTCCCCCTGAACTCTTGACTGAAGTGCTGCCGATCGTCGCAAAACGACCGCTTCTGGAGTGGTTTTGGTGTGCCACAGGCCTGGCCGGCGCGCAACGTAAACCAGTTGTTAACCTTAACCGCCCCGACCCGTGAACAAGTATTAACGATGCTGGCACGCATCCTGCTCCGCAACGCATGTAGGTCTTCGGAGGGCGCCCTTCTGTTCACCGATGGGACATCAGAAGACAGAATGCGCGGAGCAGCATTAGCATGAACCAGACCGGATCGATCACGCTGTTCCATTATTGGAACCGGTTGCGTGACGGACGCCCTGCCCCGAAGCGCTCGGAAGTCGAACCCGCCGACATCAAGTCGCTGCTGGCCGACACGTTCATCCTGGAAAAGGACACGCGCGGCGAAGCGGTGTTCCGGCTGGCCGGCACCAGGCTCTGCGCGGTCTATGGCCGCGAACTCAAGGGGTTTTCATTCCCTTCGCTGTGGCGCGAGAAGGACCAGCGACTGATTTCGAAGCTGACCGATGGCGTCTTCGACCTGAAATCGGTAGTGCTCATCACCTATGAAGGTTTCAGCCGCAGCGGCCGTTCCAACAGGTTCGAGCTGCTCGCGCTGCCGCTCGACGGCGGTGTCGAGAGCCCGCGCTGCCTCGGCGTGATAAGCGCCGTCGAAAAGCCCTTCTGGCTGGGCGCCGACCCGGTTCTCGACGCCGTGATCGATTCGATCCGCGTCGTCGATCCCGACAAGGAGCCGATGTTCCCGGGGAACCGTCCGGCGATCGAGGTTCCCTCGCTCGCCCCATCGGAATTCGACCCGCCCGAGACGATTTCGGCGCTCGGCCAGGCCCGCCGCATCCGTCACCTGGTCGTCTTCGACGGCGGACGCGAGGAATGATGCCCAAAGCTTAAAGCAACAGCGCCGGGCTTTCCCCTTTGTTAACCTGCTTTGTTGTAGTTTTCCGCTGAAATTCCCCGCATCCATGCGCGGAATGGCGAACGGGGTATGGCAGTGATGAGGTCAGCGGCGGTCGACCATGCGCCGTCCCAAGCTGAAAGGCGTAACTTTCAGCGCGTCCGCGTGAAAATTTACGGACGCTTCATGCTGGAAGACCGCACCGAACATCCCTGCCAGGTGGTCGACATGTCGCCCGGCAACGTCGCGCTGCGCACCGAGCGCGGCGGCCTGGCGGGCGAAAAGGTCATTGCCTATATCGATCACATCGGCCGCATCGAAGGCGTCATCACCCGCACGCTGCAGGATGGCTTTGCGATGACCGTCATCGCGTCGGACCGCAAGAGGGACAAGCTCGCCGCGCAACTGACCTGGCTTGCCAACAAGCACGAGCTCGACCTGCCGGAGGACCGCCGCCATGAACGCGTTGCGCCGCGCAACCCGACGAGCGTGCTGCAGCTTGCCGACGGACGCCAGTACCAGTGCCGCATCATCGACCTGTCGCTGTCGGGCGCGGCGATCGAGATCGACGTCAAGCCGGCCATCGGCGTCCAGGTGACGCTGGGCACCATGCGCGGCCAGATAGTGCGGCATTTCGAAGATGGCGTCGCCATCGAGTTCGCCGTCATCCAGCGGCCGGAAACGCTCGATACCGAATTCAGCTCATCGCGCGGCTGACGCGGAAGCGTTAGCACTATCGGGAAGAGAGGCTGGCGATCCTTCGCGCCCCCTCTGTCCCGCCATCCCAGCTGTTCGAATGGTGCGACGAAGCATGGGAACATGCCCGGCTGGAATCCTTAAACAATTCTATATTCAATTGCCTCAAATTTTATGTTTATTCTATTGGCGTTTTACTTAATGTTTACTTCGCGCTTTTGCGTCAAATAAATCCAGCCGTGTCATTGTCTCCTCAAACGGGGAGACTGAATAATGAACAGGATGAGGGGCAAGCTGTTGCTGGCGGCAATAGCGATGCAGCTTTTCGGTTGGGGGACTGTAAACGCGGCGGAGCCGGCCTTCATGCACACCGGCGGCCGCACCACGCAGCCGGTCGGACACTACGAATTGTGCCAGCAGCTTCCGCAGGAATGCAATCAGAGGACGCCTGGCCGGGCACCCGTCGAGCTGACCCGCAAGCTGTGGGCGACGATCGTCAAGGTCAACAATTCGGTCAACAGCAGGGTCGCGCCGCGCACCGACATGGAAATGTGGGGCAAGGAGGAAGTCTGGTCCTTTCCCAATAGCGGCTTCGGCGACTGCGAGGACTATGCGCTGGAAAAGCGCCGCGAGCTGATGAGCATCGGCGTACCGGCCGGCGATCTGCTGATGACGGTGGTGCGCCAGCGCAATGGCGACGGCCATGCGGTGCTGACCGTGCGCACCAGCCTTGGCGAGTTCATCCTCGACAATCTCCAGCCCAAGGTGCTGTCCTGGACCAATACCGGCTACACCTACCTGAAGCGCCAGTCCGAGCGGAATTCCGGCGCCTGGGTGACGATCAACGACGGCCGCTCCGACGCGGTCGCCAGCGTCCGCTGAGGACGCCAAGGCATGTCGCCCAAAAGCGCGTAGCGGTTTTGGGATAACGACATGCATAAAACAGAGGTTAAGTGCGTCGCATGACTTCGCGCTTTAGGAGAAACCCGGTCGAGTCCCCACCCTCCCCGTCCCCAACGACCGGGTTTAAGGAGCCGGCCCCGTCCCCGGGCCGGCTCCACCATTTTTGGGGAGCGTTTCGGACATCCGGACAGACAGCGGCTATCTTCCACGAAACTCTAGAGCCAAGCAGTTCCCATGATGCCAGTGACATCAGAGACCGCGATCCTAAGCGACACAGTGGGAAGCAGTATCCTTTTTGTGGTTCTCTCCTCGGCCACATTCTACTGCGTTCGTGAACTCGTGTCTGCGTGGAGAACAGGCTCCATTCGGTCAAAAACTGGACTCGTTCTGCGAAGCTCAGATCTTCTGATTTTCCGGCGGCTGGTTCGCGCGATCGCCTTCGCAGTTGCTTTACTTACACTTTGCCTTTTTGCTGTCACCGCCGAACTTATGCGGCATATGTTCGGTATCAGCGAGCTGCGGGTGGGAGCGGCAATCGCTGTCTTAACTCTCTTTTTTCTGGTGGCTTTGGCTGCCAAGTTTAGTCGATGAGAAGCGCCGGTTACAGTTATCTCGGCTTTGCCTCCAACTGCGCTTCGTCATCCAAGCTGTCTCACGATCGTTTGTGGGATACGAGCTGCCGTTTGCCGTCGAAACGCTGTTACTTGCCCCTGATACGGAACGCGTCGACAAAGGCGGAAAACGCCGGAGAGGGATGGCGCCGGCTTGGATAGTACAGGTGGTAACCCTGGAACGTTGGGCACCATTTGGTGAGGACTTCCTGGAGAAGGCCACTCTCAATGTGTGGAAGGACGAGTTCGCGCGGCAGATAGGCCAAGCCCACTCCGTCAAGCGCGGCCTGGATCGCCGGCCCCATGTTGTTAAGCGTCAGTTGCCCCTCGACCCGAGCACTGAACTCGCGCGCTCCTTCCCGCAATTCCCAGGCATAGACCGATCCTGACGTCGGCAGCCGGTAGTTGATGCAGTTATGGTCGGTCAGCTCCTGCGGCGTCTCCGGCGGTGTCCGGTGGGCGAAGTAATGGGGTGAGCCGACCACAGTGTAGGTCACGTCGGCTCCGATGCGCACGGCTACCATATCCCGGGCAATGGACTCGCCCAGACGCACGCCGGCATCGAACTGGCGCTCGACGATGTTGGTGAAGGCGTTGTCGACCACCAACTCGACATTGATATCGGGGAAGTCGCTCAGGAACTTTGGCAGCCGGGTGCGGAAGACAATGTCGACCGAATCGTCGGTGCACACCAGGCGAATGTTGCCGGACGGCCTGTCGCGAAGGACGCCGAGAGCGCTGACCTCAGCCGCGATGCCTTCGAAATGCGGTTCGATGCCTTCCTTGAGGCGTTGACCGGCCGCCGTCGGGGCCACGTCGCGCGTGGTGCGAGACAGAAGACGGACGCCAAGCCGCGACTCCAGCGACTTGATGGTGTGGCTAAGGGCCGAAGGAGTGACCCCGAGCTTGGCGGCTGCTCGGGTGAAGCTCCGCGTCCGGGTGATCTCCAGGAACGCGCGCATTTCGGCGAACTCGTCGCGTGGCATTGATGAGCCTCATTCACAACCACATCAAAATTATACCCGCTAGTCGCATTTGGCCAGCCCGACTACTTAGTTCGGGAACGGACAGGAGACTGCCTTATGACCATCGATTTCGTGCTGGACGAGGCCACTGCTGCTGACAGCGGGACGACCCCATGGTCTGCGGTGGTCTGCCTGTCGCTGCTGACCTTCCTTCTGGTCGGACTGGAGTTCCTCCCGGTGAGCCTGCTCACCCCGATCGCTCAGGATCTGGCCGTCTCCGAGGGTCAGGCAGGCCAGGCAATCGCGGTATCCGGATTCTTCGCCGTGGTTACCAGCCTCTTCGGCAACTCGCTGTTGCGAAACGTCGATCGACGGACGGTGGTTGTGGTCTATACGGCAGTGCTGGCCGCATCGAGCCTGGCGGTGGCGCTTGCTCCCAACTTCCTGGTCTTCCTGGCCGGGCGGGCGCTGGTGGGCATCGCGATTGGCGGTTTCTGGTCACTGTCGACGGCCATTCTGGCCCGCCTGGCCGCGGGACCCGACCTGCCCAAGGCCATTGCCTTGCTCCAGGGTGGCACTGCCTTCGCATTGGTGATCGCCGCGCCCGTCGGCAGCTTCCTCGGATCGCTGATCGGATGGCGGGGAACCTTTTTCGTCACTGTCCCCATCGGCCTTGCGGCGCTCGTGTGGCAGTTGGCCGTTCTCCCGAAGATGCCGCCGATAGAGATCGCCTCGGTGTCGAGCATGTTCGGCCTGCTGCGGAATCGCAGATTCGCCATCGGCATGGGCGCGACCGGGCTCGCTTTCATCGGGCAGAACGCGCTCTCGATCTATCTGCGGCCGTTTCTGGAAAACGTGACGGGCCTTGAGGTCAACACCCTCTCACTGGCTCTATTGGGCGTCGGCCTCGGTGGCGTGGCGGGACTGTCGATTGTCGGCTTCATACTCCGGCAGCACCTCACAGCCGTGCTGATCGGGCTGCCGAGTGCACTCGCGGTCTTCGCTCTACTGCTGATTGCCTTTGGACCGTTTGCACGCGCCACGGCCGGCCTGCTGGTTCTTTGGGGACTGTTCGCTACCCCGATCCCGGTGGCGTGGAACACCTGGATGAGCACGCTCATCCCTGAAGACCTGGAGACCGGGGGCGGACTCCAGGTCGCCCTGATCCAGTTCGCGATCGCAGGCGGCGCTATTGCAGGAGGCCTGCTGTTCGACGTGGCCGGCTGGTGGAGCGCCTTCCTTCTCGCCGCCGTCCTGCTCACGGGCTCGGCCTTGCTCGCCGCCTCGGCCGGCCCCCGCACCTGAACTCTTTCAATTCTTGTCTAGGAGAATCTCATGTCCAAAGGAATCGAGAACAAGGTCGTCGTCATCACCGGTGCCAGCAGTGGCCTCGGTGAAGCGACGGCACGCCATCTTGCCGCACGAGGCGCTTCCGTGGTCCTGGGTGCACGGCGGTCACACCGCATCGACGCCCTTGTCCAGGAACTGACCGCCGCTGGGCACAAAGCCAAGGCCGTTACTACCGACGTCACCGACGCCGGCCAGGTCCAGAATCTGGTGAACACGGCGGTCCGGGAATTCGGCCGCATCGACGTGATGCTCAACAATGCGGGCCTCATGCCGTTGGCCCCGCTCGAACGGCTCAAGGTCGACGAATGGGACCGGATGATCGACGTCAACATCAAGGGCGTCCTTTACGGCATCGCGGCCGCGCTTCCGTACATGAAGGAGCAGCGATCGGGGCACATTATCAATGTCTCGTCCGTATACGGCCATGTGGTCGACCTGGGTGCGGCGGTCTATTGCGCCACCAAGTTCGCGGTGCGTGCGCTATCCGAGGGTCTGCGGAAAGAGGTGAAACCCTACAATATCCGCACCACGGTGATCTCGCCGGGCGCTGTCAGCACAGAGTTGCTCGAGCATATCAGCGAGAAGGATATCCAGCAGGGGACCAGGGACTTCGTGAGCAAGATCGCCGTGGGGCCAGATACGTTTGCCCGAACGGTCGCCTTCGCGATCAACGAGCCCGACGACGTCGATATCAACGAGATCTTGTTCCGGCCGACCGCCCAGCCGGTTTGACTTGGAAGGGGTTATGCTTCGATATCTTGAGGCCCGGCTCCGCCATTTCCGGGTCGGCTAGACCTTCCTCAGCCCCGCCCTAAACCGCCTGCCGTTTGCCACATAATGCGCGGCCGAGGCGCGCAGCCTGGCGACTGCGGCCTCGTCGAGCATCCTGACGACGCGCGCGGGCGAGCCGACGATCAGCGAATTGTCGGGAAATTGCTTGCCTTCGGTGACCAGCGCGCCGGCACCGACCAGCGAGTTGTTGCCGATCTTCGCCCCATTCAGCACGATGGCGCCCATGCCGATCAGGCTGTTGTCGCCGATCGTGCATCCGTGCAGCAAGGCACGGTGGCCGATCGTGCAGCCTTGGCCGACGGTCAGCGGAAAGCCGGCGTCGGTGTGCATGATTGTGTGCTCCTGCACGTTTGTGTCGGCGCCGACGACGATCGGCTCGTCGTCGCCGCGGACGACGACGCCGAACCAGAAGCCGGCATTGCGGCCGATCCTGATATTGCCGATCAGGGTGGCATCGGGCGCGATCCAGTTGCTGTCGGCGTCCTCGAAGGCGGGCGCTTTTCCGTCAATCGCGTAGATCGGCATTGCTGTCTCCAGATCGTCTCACACCGACAAGCTGCCAGACCCTAGAAGCGAAGCCGCCCAGGACGCAATGGCGATCACCACCATCCCCAGCGCCAGCGCCCAGATGGTCGCCGTACAGCCGCAGGAGATCAGCCCCAGCACCGAGATGCGACGCTCGCGCCAGGCGTCCAGCGCCTCGTTGGCGAACATCAGCGGCCCGGCGCAAGCCGTCGCGGCGAGCGAGCGCAGCATGTGCTTCGACGATACATAGGGCTGGACGAAGGCAAGCCTGCGGCCGGCGATCAGCTCCATCGCCGATCCGGCCAAGCCGCAAGCCGTCAGCCCAGCCATAAAACTGAATATGATTTGTTCGACCGGGCCCATCTTTACCCTCCGTTTACCATGAAATTGCACAGTCGCCCGCAAAGCTGCGAAGCAAGAGCCGTGCCGCGTCGAGATGTGCCGTTCAGGCACACCCGTTGGACGGCAAACGAGGGTCGCGATGAAGCAGGCAGCCGCCACTGAGGGCCCGCAACTCAGCGTCGTCGATTCGACGCTGATGAGGCGGGTGTTTTATGCATTCGCGACGCTGGCGCTGGTTTCGGTGGCGATCAGCCTCGGCGGCAAATGGTTCGGCCGCTCGATCGCCATGGCCGGGTACACCGACGACACCACGGTCCACAGGGTCGTCATCGGCAACAACGTCATCGCCGTGCCGGCCAATGTCATCCGCTTTGCCCAGGCCCGGCGCGACGGCATCGCCTCGCGACTCGACCTCTATCTGCGCTATCCCGAGATGGACGGCTACAGCGAGGCTGCCCGCAACGACTTCAACCACACCGGACCCAGCAAGGACATCGTCTTCCTGTCGTTCGAGCCGCAGATGATGTCGCGCGACATGAGCGGCCGCTTCGCGCCGATCTACAGCGCGCTGATCGCCAAGCCGGGTACACCCGGCCCTGGCGGCACCACGTTTTACGCCTTCAGCGAAAAATCAGGCTATCTCAACGAAGTGCTGGCGGTCGCCGATCGCCCCGGCAAGGATCCGTTCGTCGCACGCTGCCTGAGCGGCCCGAGCGCGGACGAATCGCTGGCGCCCTGCGAACGCGACATCCTGGTCGGCGACAATCTCAGCCTCACCTACCGCTTCCCCCGGGAATTCCTGGGCGACTGGCAGGGGCTCGACGCGGCGATTTCTGCCGAAGCAGCGCGTGTGCAGAAGACCGGGCGATAAGCAACGAAACGAGCCGTTCCGTAGCGATCCTTCGCGCCCCTCTCTGTCCTACCGGACATCTCCCCCACGAGGGGGGAGATCGGCCGTCATCTTGGCTTTCGCCAATCTCCAATGTTGCAGGAAGAGCGCAGCGCCGAGGCTGCCAATCTCCCCCTTCGTGGGGGAGATGGCCGGAAGGCCAGAGGGGGGCGCTGTCCCACCGGCGTCCTGCAAGGTTCCGTACCGCCGCAGCACTTGAGGCGTAGCGGCCAGCTAAACTCCCAGCTCAGGCCAGATCGATGTCGAGGATCGCCATCGAGAAATTATAGTCCCCATCGTCCTCGTCCTTGAAGACGATGCCGAGGAACTCGTCGCCGACATAGACCTCGGCCGAATCTTCCTTGCGCGGCCGCGCCTTCACTTCGAGTTTAGGGTTCTGGAAGGTGCGCTTGAAATAGGCGTCCAGCTTTCTGATTTCGTCCGGCTTCAACAGTCTTCTCCGATCGTCGGCTTCTTCGTTTGAGCGCGCTTCTGGCACGTCGACAATGGCCATGTAAAGGCAAGCCGGCATGGGGGGCAGGAATTCAGCCCCTGCCCGAGCACTCAGATGTCGAAGCTGACGACGTGGTCCATCGTCTGCGATGGCAACAGCTGGTCCATCTGCCGCGAAGGCTGGTCGCAGCCGGTCTCGCCGACGACGCGGGCCGGCACGCCGGCAACCGTCTTGTTGTGCGGTACCGGCGACAGCACCACCGAGCCGGCCGCGATCTTCGAGCAATGGCCGATCTCGATGTTGCCGAGGATCTTGGCGCCGGCGCCGATCAGCACGCCGTAGCGGATCTTGGGATGGCGGTCGCCGCCGGCCTTGCCGGTGCCGCCCAGCGTCACGCCGTGCAGGATCGACACGTCGTCCTCGATCACCGCCGTCTGGCCGACGACGAGGCCGGTGGCGTGGTCGAGGAAGATGCCCTTGCCGATGCGGGCAGCCGGATTGATGTCGGTCTGGAACACCGAGGACGACCGGCTCTGCAAATACAGCGCGAAGTCCTGACGGCCCTGGTTCCACAGCCAATGCGCCAGCCGGTGCGTCTGGATGGCGTGAAAACCCTTGAAGTAGAGCACCGGCATGATGAAGCGGTCGCATGCCGGATCACGGTCGTAATAGGCCTGGATATCGACGCGCACCGTCGTCGACCAGTCCTTGTCGTCGGCCGCCATCGCCTTGAACGTCTGGCGGATGAGGTCGGAGCCGATGTCCTGGTGGGCGAGGCGCTCGGCCAGCCGGTGAATGACCGCTTCTTCCAGGTTTTCCTGATTGAGGATGGTCGAATAGAGGAACGCCGCCAGCAGCGGATCGCGGTTGACCGCTTCCATCGCTTCGTCGCGGATCGAACGCCAGATCGGATCTACCGGCTGCACCCTGGTGGGACGGGAAATCGTAACGCTGTTCATCTGATGTCTCCGGCCATCCAATGTCTCGGCCATCCAATGTCTCGGTTGGCGGCTTGCCTATTCTCCGGCCGCACCTATAAGCCAGATCATAGCACGGGTGAACTCAATTTTCCTTAGTGCTTGGTGAAATGGATTTGGTTGGCGGAATTTCAAGCAGCCATGGAAAACGCAACCTTGATGGACGAGACCCTGAAGCGCGAGCTTTCCGCGCTCTATGAGGCCGAAGATCGCCACTACCACGACCTTGGCCACATCGAGGCGATGCTGGCGCTGGCCAATGATTACAAGGCGTTGTTGCATGATCCTGAAGCAGTCGAGGCAGCGATCTGGTTTCACGACGCGATCTACGACAGCCGCGCCAAGGACAATGAGGCGAGGAGTGCCGCACTTGCCGAGGAAAAGCTCGCCGGTCGCGCCGATGCACAACGCCTCGGCCACATCGCGGCGATGATCACTGCCACCGCCGGCCACGAATTGCCGCCCCTTGGCGACCAGCATTCGGTTCGCGACGCGGCGCTGTTCCTCGACATGGACCTGGCGATCCTGGGTGCTGCGCCCGAGGCGTTCGACGCTTATGAACAGGCGGTCCGCCGCGAATATAAGTGGGTCGATGAGCCGATGTGGCGGGCCGGCCGTGCCGCAGTGCTAGAGGGCTTCCTCGCGCGTCCGCATATCTTCCACAGCGAGGAATTCCGCCGGCGCTTCGAAACCCAGGCCCGGCATAACATGGCGCGCTCGCTCAGGGCGCTGGGGCACAGCCCGCGCCGATCGTAGCCCGAAGCGTCGGCCACTTGCGTCCGGAAGATTTGCCCGAAATCACGTAAACGCGCCTATGGTCGATGCCATGGCCCACAGCATAAACACCCCGGCGGCAAGCGACGCGCCGTTGACCACGATGCCAGCCAGGCCGAGCAAACGATTGTCGTTTGGACGACCCAGCGCCATCAGCCCGAAGACCGCGCCGGTAAGATGCGCCAATGGCCCGACCAGGAAAAATACCACCATGAAGAAGCCTGTCACACTGTGCTGGATAAGCACGGACGCGTCGCTGGGCATTGCCATCAACGCGGTGATCGCCATCGCGCCTGCCACCAATGCAGCCAGCGCTAGAACAACGGACCATTCGCCGAACCTGCTTTTCGCAACGACGCCCAGCAAAGCGGCGTCGCTTCTTCCCCATTGTGCCATCGTACCCCCTGCCCCTCGTTCAGCGCGTTGCGGGTTTGAACCGATCCACGCGTCACGCTTAGTTACTCCCGTATCGTTGCAAAACCGCTAAGAACCCCAGCTTCAGGCCCAATGGCCGCTTTTGGGGAGCCATCCATCAAAACCGATGCTCGGCATAAAACTCCAGCACGCGCTGCTTGAAGGTCTTGTCGCCGACCGCCAACATATGGTCGCGGCCTTCGATGTGAAAAGCCCTGGCGTTGGGCATCAGGGCGGCGAGTTCATCCGGCGAGCCGCCGATGTCGTCCTTGGTTCCCACCGCAATCAAGGTCGGCTGGGCAATGCGGGCAATGTCGGCCTCGCTCAGCAATTCGCGCGAGGTGGCGATGCAGGCGGCGAGCGCGCGGCGATCGCTGCGGGTCTGATCGGCGAAGGCGCGGAACGAGCGGCCGCGCGGATCGCTGGTGCCTGCCGGATCGTCGGCCAGAAGGGCGTCGGCTATCGGATCCCAGTCGCCGACGCCGTCGATCATGCCGATGCCGAGACCGCCGAAGACCAGCGTCGCCACCTTGTCCGGATCGGACAGCGCCAGGAAGGCCGATATGCGCGCGCCCATCGAATAACCCATGACATGAGCGCGTTCGATGCCGAGATGGTTCAAAAGCGCTGCCGCGTCCGACGCCATTTTTGCCGGCGTGTAGTCGGCTTCGTCATAGCTCTTCGACGACGACCCATGGCCGCGATTGTCGAAGGCGATGGCACGGTAGCCGGCGTCGTTCAGCGTCTTGAACCAGCCGGGCGACACCCAGTTGACGTAATGGCTCGAGGCAAAGCCGTGGATCATCAGCACCGGATCGCCCTGCCCCGATGCCGGCTGGCGGTCAAGGAAAGCAAGGTCGAAACCGTCATGGGAGAAGAACTGCATCGGCCGAAGATCCTGCCCGCTCAGTCGGAATCGACACTCGGCGCATCGCCCTTGTCGGGCGGCGGCATGGCCGGCCCCGGCGCCGTGCCGATGGCGGGATGGCGCAGCAGGTCGCCGTCCTTAATGCCCTTTTTGGCGGCGGTGCCTGCCTTGAGCTCGAGCACGAAGCGCACCGGCTCGTCCGGCGAGATGATCGCCTCCGACTGCGGCTCGCCTTGCTCGATCGCCCGGATCCGGCCGTCCTGTCCGACGAAGATCAGGTCGAGCGGCATCGGCGTGTTCTTCATCCAGAAACTCACATCCTGCGGCGCGCCGAACACGAACAGCATGCCGTGATTGTCGGCCATGTGGCGGCGGAACATCAGGCCGGCCTCGCGCTCGGCGGGCGTGTCGGCGATTTCGACCGAAAAAGAACGCTCGCCGGCCTTCGTCACCGCGACCAGCGGCGCCGGGTCGACGGGAAGGATCATCGCCTTGCCGTCGGCGGAACTCGGTTGCTGAAAATAGAAGAACGCACTTGCGGCGACGATGAGGAAAATCCCGGCGCAGAGCGCGCCCGCCGTCACCCGGTTCCTGTGAGCCATATGAAATCCTCGGCCGGAACTAATGCGAGACCGGCAAGGTACCCATATCGGGGTGAATTTCGGCAGCCATAAGGCCTTTGTCGCCGCGTCCGAAGCGGACCAGCACCACCTGGCCCGGCCGGAGTTCGGTGATGCCGTAGCGGCGCAGCGTCTCCATGTGGACGAAAATGTCCTCGGTGCCCTCGCCCCGGGTCAGAAAGCCGAACCCCTTGGTGCGGTTGAACCATTTGACCAGTGCCCGTTCGAGGCCGCTTTCCGGCGTCACCGCGACATGGGTGCGCTGCTCCTGCAGCTCCGCCGGATGCACCGCCGTGGTGACATCCATCGAGAGCACGCGGAAGGCCTGCAGCCCGCGCTCGCCCTGTTTGACCAGGCAGACGACACGGGCGCCTTCCAGGGCGGTCTGAAAACCGTCCTTTCGAAGGCATGTCACATGGAGGAGGATGTCGCCCGAAGTACCATCATCGGGAAGGATGAAACCGTAGCCCTTGGCCACGTCGAACCATTTGATGGCGCCGGCGATTTCGATGAGATCGGCCGTATCGGCGCTCTCATCCCGCTTCAACGCATCGTTACCGGCCCCGTCCCGCCCCATGAAAGAGGCCTTTTCCCCCATAAGAACGCCCCCTTTTTTCAACAAACACCGCAACTGATTCTTGGTATCAGATTAACACCGCGGCTTCCGGTGTGTGCAAGACCTGACGTGCCTTTTTTCACGGTTCCGTACAGGAATAGCGGATTTGCCGTTTGCCGGCGCCGGCAAGCGTGGCCAATTGCCCTTTGGCCGGGCCGCCCCTATGTTGCGCCGCAACGCAACATAAGGAGGAAATCATGCGCTATCTGCACACCATGGTCCGTGTCGCCGACATCGATGCTTCGCTCGATTTCTACTGCAACAAGCTTGGCCTCAAGGAAGTGCGCCGCCATGAAAACGAGCAAGGCCGCTACACGCTGATCTTCCTCGCCGCCCCCGAAGACGAGCAAAGCGGCATCAGCGAGAAAGCGCCGCTGGTCGAGCTGACCTACAATTGGGACCCGGAAGACTACAAGGGCGGCCGCAATTTCGGCCATCTCGCCTATGAGGTCGACGACATCTACGCCACCTGTCAGCGGCTGATGGACAATGGCGTTACCATCAACCGGCCGCCGCGCGACGGCAACATGGCGTTCGTCAAATCGCCGGACGGCATCTCGATCGAGCTGTTGCAGAAAGGTCCGGCCAAGCCGAAGGCCGAGCCGTGGGCGTCGATGCCGAACACCGGCAGCTGGTAACCGATCACGCCATCTTGAACGGACGCAGGCGGGCCCTGGTTCGGTTTTCGCGTCCGCATTCCCAAGGAGAATTCATTCATGCCGGCCAGCCATGTCGACGTCGCCACCGAACATGCCAGCCGCTATCTGCAGCAGCTGTGCAAACATTGGGCGCACAAGTTTCCCGTCGAATTCGACCCGAACCACGGCACCATCGATCTGACGCTCGGCCGCACGGTTCTCGATGCCGACCCGGCTGCGCTGCACATTGCAGTGACGACCGATGAAGCCGGCTCGCTCGAGCGCCTGGAAACGGTCGTCGCCGAGCACATCAAGCGCTTCGCCTTCCGTGAAGAGCTGGCATTCGACTGGAAACGCGCTCCGACCGCGTAGACGACCTGTCAACCGCCGGCCTTCGCCATGTCCAGCAGCATCAGCACGGTGCGCCAATTGCGCGCCGTGCCCGGCACCTTCAGAACGCGCGGAATTTGATTGGCAAACACGGATTTGCCGAGCCCGTCAGACGCATGCAGGTAGAGCACGTCGCCCTTGATCTCGAAGCGTTCTGGCCCGGTGCATTTTTCCGCCAGCCGGGCGACCTCCTCGGCGGTCGGCCGGCGCTCCAGCGCATAGGCATGCAGCTTGGTCGGCTCGCCGGCCACTTCCGGATAGGGATTGTCCGCCGCCAGCCGCTCGAGCCAGCCGAGATCGCGCACCATGATGCGTGAATGGAACCCCCATTTCTTCTCGAATTCCGCTTCCAACCGCTTGGTCAGCGTCGCCGCATCGCCATCTGGCGACCGGAACACGGCGTTGCCGCTCTGCACATAGGTGGCGACATCGGAGAAGCCGAGCTGCTCCAAAAATGACCTGAGTTCCGCCATCTTAACGATGCGGTTGCCGCCGACATTGATGCCGGAAAACAGCGCGATAAAATCCTTCGCCGGAGCGTTCGGAAGATCGTTGCTGCTCATATGATGAACCCGGCGAGCGTCTCGTTGTCTGTGATGTCCTGGTAATGGACGCTCTCGGCGTCGAAATTCGCCTTGAGCAGGTCGAAATTGCGGCGGTCCTTGGTTTCGATGCCGATCAGCACCGAACCGAAATTGCGCGCCGATTTCTTCAGATATTCGAAGCGGGCGATGTCGTCGTCGGGACCCAGCAATTCGAGGAAATCGCGCAGCGCGCCGGGCCGTTGCGGAAAGCGGATGATGAAGTATTTCTTCAAGCCCTCGAAGCGCAGCGCCCGTTCCTTCACATCCGGCAGCCGCTCGAAATCGAAATTGCCGCCCGACACCACGGCGACGATGGTCTTGCCCCTGATTTCCTTCCTGGAAAAATCCTTGAGCGCATCGATCGCCAGCGCGCCGGCCGGCTCGAGCACGACGCCTTCGACATTGAGCATTTCGATCATGGTTGCGCAGAGCCGGTTTTCCGGGATCAGCCGCACGGTGTCGGCGGCAAACTCCTTCAGGTGGCGCAACGGCTCGCGGCCGATCTCGGCCACTGCTGCGCCGTCGACGAAATTGTCGACCTTGGCGAGCTTGATCCGCTTTCCGGCGGCAAGGCTCTCGCTCAAACTCGGGGCGCCGGCCGGCTCGCAAAAGACGAAGCGCGTTTCGCGGTGCTGGTCGGCGAAATAATGGGTGACGCCGGCGGCCAGGCCGCCGCCGCCGACCGGCAGCATGACGATATCAGCCATGCGCGCGCCGGGCATCTGGCCTGATATCTCATAGGCGACGGTCGCCTGCCCTTCGATGATGTCCTTGTGGTCGAACGGCGGCACCATGTGGGCGCCGGCAGTTTCGGTGAATTCAAGTGCCGCGCGGTAGCAGTCGTCGAAGAAATCGCCGACCAGCCTGATCTCGACGAACGCGCCGCCGAACAGCCGCGTCTTGTCGATCTTCTGCTGCGGCGTCGTCACCGGCATGAAGACGACGCCCTTCTTGCCGAAATGGCGGCAGACGAAGGCAAAGCCCTGCGCATGATTGCCGGCCGAGGCGCAGACAAACAGCTCGGCAGCGTTGCCGGCGGCGAGCGTCTTGCGGAAGAAGTTGAAGGCGCCCCGGATCTTGTAGGAGCGCACCGGCGTCAGGTCCTCGCGCTTCAGCAGCACCCGCGCGCCGGTCTTCTTCGACAGATAGTCGTTTTCCTGCAGCGGCGTCTCCGGAAAGATCTCGCGGATCGCGGCAGCGGCGGCAGCGACGCGAGAAGAGAAACTGGTCATGGCTGGAGCACCCCACAGGCTAGGCGAATTCGGTCCCGCTATTGCATATCCGGCCTCGCGAAGCCATTGTCCGGCCACCCGAAAGGGTGTTCCCAAAACCTCGTTGGCCGTTAGGAGCGTGTGTTCATGCCTGTCGCATCGGTGGCCCGGAAAACCGTGTCGCTGCCGGAGTTCGGCGAGCCGACGGTGATGCCACTGGTTACGCGCGCCACCTATGAGGCCCGTATAGCGGCACTGGTCGCGCGTGGCGGGTTCGATGCCTTCGTCGTCTATGGCGACCGCGAACATGCGGCCAATGTCGCCTACCTCTGCGGCTACGATCCTCGCTTCGAGGAGACGCTGCTGGTCATCGTTCCCGGTAAGCCGCCGAAACTGCTGGTCGGCAATGAGGGCTGGGGCTATGCCGAGATCTGCGACGGGCCTTACGAGCGCGTGCTCTACCAGACGTTCTCGCTGCCGGCGCAGCCGCGCGACCGCTCGCAAGCGCTGGCCGACATCCTCGTCGGTTGCGGCCTGAAAGCCGGCCAGCGCATCGGCGCCATCGGCTGGAAGCCGTTCGGCCCCGGCGATGCGGGTTTTGGCGAAACGACGCTCGACCTGCCGTCCTTCATCGCCGACACGTTGCGCAGCCTTGCCGGCGATAGGGGCGTGATCGTCAACGCGGCGAACCTGTTGATGAACCCTGCCGACGGCCTGCGCGCCATCAACGAGGCCGACCAACTGGCCGCGTTCGAATTCGCCGCGACCTATTCCTCGCAAGGCCTGCGCAATGTCCTGCAAGGCATCGAACCCGGCATGACCGAATTGCAGGCGGCGCGGCTGATGGGCATCAACGGCCTGCCGCAATGCTGCCACCCGATGCTGTCGGCCGGCGGGCGGGCGGCCTATGGCCTGCCGAGCCCGCGTCTTGACGTCATCAAGCGCGGCGACCCGATCACCATGGCCTATGGCATCCAGGGTTCGCTCAATGCCCGCGCCGGTTTTCTGGTCGAGGACGCGGCCGAGCTTCCGAGGGGCATCCAGGACTATGTCGAGAAGCTGGTCGCGCCCTATTTCTGCGCCGTCGTCGACTGGTACGAGACGGTCGGCATCGGCGTTCCCGGCGGCGCGTTGTGGCAAGCTGTGCACGAGCGCATCGGCGATCGGTTCTTCGGCGTAGCGCTCAACCCCGGCCATCTCATCCATATCGACGAATGGATGCATTCGCCGGTATTTTCCGGCTCCGACATCAGATTGAAGTCGGGCATGGCCTTCCAGGTCGACATCATCCCGGCGACCGGCACCGATTATTTCACCACAAACATCGAGGACGGCATCGCGCTGGCCGACGAGGCGCTGCGCGAAGAGATCGCGGCGCGCTTTCCCGAGGCCTGGCGCCGCATCGAGGCGCGCCGCGCCTTCATGCGCGACGTGCTTGGCATAAGACTGAAGCCGGAGGTGCTGCCGTTTTCCAACATTCCGGCGTTCCTGCCGCCGTTCTGGCTTTCGCGCAACAGTGCGATGGCAGTCGCGGGGCGCTGAGCGCATTTCGGGCGCCTGCGACTTACTTCTGCCGCACTTCGCCTGTCCGGGAGGTGCGGCGGAGGTGGATGGGCCTTTGGTCAGGCCGGAGTGGAATTGCTTAAGTGCCCTTGAAGACGATTTGCATCATTGTCCTTGCCGCGCTGCTCGCCGGCTGCGGCGGCCGCCAAACCGAGGAACTGCTCGGCAGCGCCATGATGGCGGTACCGGTGACGGAAATCGCCGGCAATCACTCGATCTTCATCGCCACGACGCGCAAGCGCTCCGACGATCCCAACAAGGTCTTCGACGGCGAGCGTTCGGCGACGCTGAACTATGCCCGCGTCAACGTCACCGTCCCCGGCATCCACAAGACAGGCCAGATCGAGCGGCGCTCACGCGGCAAGTCGGACGATCCGGCCAAATACTTCATGGCTTCCGAGGTCGTCGGCTACGACACCCAGCCGAAATTCTCCAGCGCCCTCAGCGCCGACATCGCGGCGCGCGGCGGCCGTGTCATGGTCTTCGTCCACGGCTACAACACCGGCTTCGATGACGCCGTATACCGCGTCACCCAGATCACCCATGATTCCGGCTATCCGGGCACGCCGGTGCTGTTTTCCTGGGCGTCGGGCGCCAAGACCACCGACTACGTCTACGACAAGGAAAGCGCCAGCGTTGCCCGCGACCAGTTGGAAGTGACGCTGAGAATGCTGGCGCAGACCGGCGCGCGACGCATCGACATCGTCGCCCATTCGCTGGGGACCTGGGTTACCATGGAGGCGCTGCGCCAGCTCGCCATCACCGGCGACCGCGATCTGGGCGGCAAGCTCGGCGACGTCGTGCTGGCCTCGCCCGACATCGACGTCGACGTGTTCAAGAGCCAGATGCGCCGCTACGGCAAGCCGGACAAGCCGTTCATCCTGCTGCTCTCCGACGACGACCGGGCGCTGCGGCTCTCCGGCCTGATCGCCGGTGCGCGGCCGCGCGTCGGCGACTACAAGAACGCCGCCGACCTCGCCAGCTATGGCGTGTCGGTCGTCGATCTCTCCAGCGTCAAGGGAACCGACCGCTTCAACCACACCAAATTCGCCGATAATCCGGAATTGGTGCAGTTGATCGGCCAGAAGCTGCGCGAGGATGACGGGTTTGCCAGCGACCGCGAGGTGACCGACCGCATCGCCTCGGTCGGACAATAGCTGCATTGCGCGGCAGCGACCGTTGACCATTGCCGCACCATCGGAACAGTTTGAACTGGACCGTGCCGGCCTCTGCCTCTATCGAATAGGCCAAGACGTCTCCGGCTCGACGTCGCCTTTGCGGGAGCCCGCGTGATCGTGCCTTCGAAGATCTTTCTCGTCGTTGCGTTCGCGCTCGCGGTTACCGGCTGCGCCGGCCAGAACACGCACGATCTGCTCAACAAGACGACGATCATCGTGCCTGCTTCGGACATTGCGGCGACGCACAAGATCTTCGTCGCCACAACCCGGCAAAAGGCAATGAAAGAGCCCCGGCAGGTGTTCGACGGCGACCGTTCGCCGACCACCAGCTTTGCCAGCGTCGAGGTGACGGTGCCCAAAATCCACCAGCTCGGCGCCATCGAGCGGGTCAAGGGCTCGGCCAACAGCAATCCGGCGAAGGATTTCACGGCGACCGGCGTCACCTTCTACGAAGGCGCCCCGCAATTCGCCAAGGCGGTCGGCGCCGACATCGCCATGCGCGGCGACCGCGCGCTGGTTTTCGTGCACGGCTTCAACAACGGATTCGACGACGGTATCTACCGGCTGACGCAGATCGCGCACGACACGAAATATCCGGGCACGCCGGTGCTGTTTTCGTGGGCGTCGAGCGGCAAGACCACCGGCTACATCTACGACAAGGAAAGCGCCAATGCGGCGCGCGACGATCTCGAAGCGACGCTGCGCATGCTCGCCAGGAGCCGCGCCAAGAGTATCGACATCATTGCCCATTCGATGGGGACCTGGGTGACCATGGAAGCGTTGCGCCAGCTTGCCATCACCGGCGACCGCGACCTCGGCGGCAAGCTCGGCTACGTCATCCTGGCCTCACCCGATATCGACGTCGACGTGTTCAAGAAGCAGATGATCCGCTACGGCAAGCCCGACAAGCCGTTCGCCGTGCTGCTTTCGGGCGACGACCGGGCGCTCAGGCTGTCGACCCTGATCTCCGGCGACAAGCCGCGCGTCGGCGACTATGGCGACGCGGCCGACCTCGCCAGCTATGGCGTCTCGGTGGTCGACCTGACCAAGACCAAGGGCGGCGACCGGCTGAACCACGCCAAATTCGCCGACAATCCGTTCCTGGTGCAGCTGCTCGGCGACCGCCTGCGCGCCCCGGCCGGCCTCGCCTCCGAAGAGACCGCGCCGGCCCAGCTCGACAATCTCGGCCAGGGTCTCGGCAAGGCCGTCGGCTCGGTCGCCGAAATCGTCATCACCACGCCGTTCAAAGTGCTGACCATCGCCACCGGCGGGTGAGCCGACCTCTGCTGCCAAACGCGCCGGTGATTGGCAGCTGTCAACAAAAACGCTCTGCAGCGATCCTTCGCGCCCCCCTCTGTCCTGCCGGACAGAGGGGGCGCTGTCCGGGCGCTGTCCCTCCAGGGTTCAGTGATTCTTCAAACGAACAAATCAACCTTCTGAAAAGTTGTCACGTCGATCAGGCCGACGTCGGAAATTCTGAGCTCGGGGATGACGACCAGCGCCAGCAGCGAGTGCTGCATGTAGGCGTTGTTGAGCGAGCAGCCCATCTGCCGCATGGCGTCGCTGAGTTTGTCGGCCTTGGCGGCGACGATTTCGGCGCGCTCGTCCGACATCAGCCCGGCGATCCGCATTTCGACCAGCGCCAGCTCCTTGCCGTTGGAAAACAGCACGACGCCGCCGCCGACCTCGCCTAGCCGGTTCACGGCCAGAGCCATGTCCTGCTTGTTGGTGCCGACGACGATGATGTGGTGGGCATCGTGGGCCACGCTCGACGCCATGGCGCAATCGCCGATGTAGCCGAAGCCGGAGACGAAGGCGTTGGTGACGCCGCCGGTGCCCTTGTGGCGTTCGACCAGCGCGATCTGGCAGACATCGTTGCGGCGGTCCATGGCGACCAGCCCGTCCTCGACGGCAAGATCGGCCTCCAGCGCCCGCGTCGGCGCCTGGTTCTCGATGACGCCGATGACGCGTACCCGCACCTCGTTGGCGCCCAGGGGTGCGGCGATATCGAAATCGCCGGGCTTGAGCTTCCTGCCGAGCTTGACGGTGTTCTTCGCCGTCTTCGGATAGTCGTAGGCTGGAATGTCGATTTCGAGCTTGCCGCCCTTGGCCAGCCTGATGCCGCGGCCATAGACCTCGTCGATGGTCATTTCGGCGAGGTCGGAGACGATCAGCAGATCGGCGAGCCGTCCCGGCGCGATCGAGCCGATCTCGCGCTCCAGCCGGAAATGCTGGGCGGTGTTGAGCGTCGCCATCTGGATCGCCGTCACCGGCTTCAAGCCCTGGCTGATGGCGTGGCGCACGACCCGGTCCATATGGCCTTCGTGCACCAGCGTGCCGGAATGGCTGTCGTCGGTGCACAGGATGAAGTTGCGCGGGTCGAGCCCGCTCTCCGTCACCGCCTTGATCTGCGAGGCCACGTCGTACCAGGCCGAGCCCAGCCGCAGCATCGCCTTCATGCCCTGGCGGACGCGGGCGATGGCGTCCTCGGCGCGCGTGCCTTCGTGATCGTCCTCGGGGCCGCCGGCGACATAGCCGTGGAACGGCAGGCCGAGATCGCGCGAGGCATAATGCCCGCCGACCGTCTTGCCGGCCCTCACCGTCGCGGCGATCTCGCCCGACATCACCGGATCGTTGGCGGCGACGCCGGGAAAATTCATTACCTCGCCGAGCCCGATGATGTTTTCCCAGCTCATCGCTTCGGCAACGTCGGCGACGGTCAGTTCGGCGCCGGCATGCTCCAGCCCCGGTGCCGAAGGCACGCAGGACGGCATCTGCACGAGTACATTGACCGGCATGGCGACGGCCTCGTCATGCATCAGCCGCACGCCCGGCAGGCCGAGCACGTTGGCGATCTCATGCGGATCGATGAACATCGAAGTTGTGCCATGCGGGATCACCGCGCGGCAGAATTCCGTCACCGTCACCATGCCGCTCTCGACATGCATATGCGCGTCGCAAAGCCCCGGCACCAGATAGCGGCCGCCGGCATCGACCACCTTAGTGCCCTGGCCGATGGCATGGCCGGCGTTCGGCCCGCAATAGGCAAAGCGGCCGCCTGCAATGGCAATGTCGGTGCCGGCGATGATCTCGCCCGAATGGACGTTGACCCAGCGCCCGTTGCGGATGACGAGATCGGCGGGTTTGCGACCCATAGCGACATCGACCAGATGCGTCGCCATCTCAGCCCAGGGTTTTGGTTTCGTCGCATTGGCGGTCTTCGGCATCAACAGGCTCCTCTTTGCCCGACTGTGCCAAGCCGCGAGGATTTTGACCAGCGAGGAAGTAAGCGCGGACGGCGAAGTTGCAGATCTCCCCCCTCGAGGCAGGGCTATCGCATTTGGATTCTTACGAAGATGGACCCCCACCCTAACCCTCCCCACAAGGGGGAGGGAATGCTGCCGCGCGC